>JALAGW010000346.1 GCA_022712235.1 Brevundimonas sp.
ACCTGAAGCGCTACACCCCCGTCGCCGATGCGACACGGGCCAGCTGGACCGGCGCGGACGGCCAGGTCCACGTCTTGACGCCGGGGAACGACATCGCCCTGCGGGCGGTCAGCAACGACGGCAAGGCGGCGATCGCCAATGCAGGTCTGGTCTTCGTCGGCTACGGCATCCACGCGCCGGAGCGCGGCTGGGACGACTACGGCGACCTGGACGTGACGGGCAAGATCGTTCTGGTCGTGGGCGGAGAGCCGGACGGCGACCTGTTCAACGGGCCTTACGCGACCAACTACCAGTCGGGCGCCTACAAGGCGGACGAGGCCAAGCGCCGCGGCGCGCTGGGCGTCATCTCGGTGTCCAGGGCGACCGCGACCGACGCCGGCTGGACCCGCATGGCCCAGGGCAACGCCCGCACCCGCACCCTGACGCCGGGCGCGGCGGATCTGGAGTTCTCGGGCGCGATCAATGCGGACACGGCCAAGGCCCTGGGGCTGGACGTCGCCGAACTGGCCTCGCGCATCGGCACGGGCGACTTCCGCGCCTTTGCCCTGCCGAACGTGACGATGTCGGTCGAGACGGCCGAGACCATCGACACCCTGCGAACCCACAACCTGCTGGCCAGGATTCCGGGAACCAGGCGTCCGAACGAGACCATCATCTATTCGGCCCACTGGGACCACGTCGGCGTCAACGAGCATGCGGCGGGCGACGACAAGATCTTCAACGGCGCCTGGGACAACGCCTCGGGCACCATCGGGGTGCTGGAGATGGCGCGTCAGCTGAAGGCCGCGCCCGCGCCCGACCGCACCATCGTCTTCGCCCACATGGCGGCCGAGGAGATGGGTCTGCTGGGGGCCTACGCCTATGCCGCCGATCCGGTCTATCCGCTGGAGACGACGGTGGCCGACATCAATATCGACATGTTGCCCCTGTCGGGCCCGACGCGCGACGTGCCGATCTTCGGCAAGGGCCAGAACAGCCTGGAAGACGACCTGCAGGCCCTGGCTGAGAAAGAGGGCCGCTATGTCTCCGACGACGGCCAGCCCGAGCAGGGCTTCTATTACCGTTCCGACCACTTCCCCTTCGCCCGCGCCGGGGTTCCGGCCCTGATGCCCTGGCATGGCGTGGACTGGGTGGACGGCGGGCGCGAGGCGGGCCTGGCGGCGTGGAAGGCCAAGTTTGGCGCCGACTATCACCGTCCCAGCGACGAATGGTCCGCCGACTGGGACCTGCGTTCGGCGGTCGAGAACCTGACCCTGCTGTATCGCCTGGGCCTGCAACTGGCCAACAGCGACGCCTGGCCGACCTGGAAGCCGACCTCCGAGTTCGGTCAGGTCCGCGCGGTCAGCGACGCGGCGCGGCGCTAAGAGCCCTCTTTGTCCGTCATCCTCGGGTCAAGCCCGAGGATGACGGCGGAAGAGAACACAAAATGAAAGGCCCTCCGTCCGTTCCGGGCGGAGGGCCTTTTTCTGAAACGCGCCGGGGATGCCGCGTCAGCGCTTGGTGGCGGCGTCGATAATGGCGCGAGCTTCGACGATGGCGGCCTCGGTCGAGACCTCGCCGTCCTGAATCTTTTTGGCCAGATCCATCAGCGGCGTGCCGGTGACGACGCCGGTCTCGGCCTCTTCCTCGACATGCACGCCGCCGTCGCGGGCGATGACGGCGTCCCAGGCGTCGCGCACGGCGGCCCAGTAGTCTTTCGTGGCCGCCCAGTAGTCGTCCCCGGCCTTGGGCGAGTAGCTGGTCGAGCGGTCGTAGGTGTTGACCACGTCTTCCTGAACGATGGCGACGGGCTCGCCGCCGGCGCGGCCGTTCATCTTCACATTGTCCTGGATATGAACCCAGCCGGCGGGCGTCAGGGCGTGGCGGTTCGTGCCCAGATAGCGGTCATAGACGGGGTTCAGCACCGCGTCGCGCCGCGCCAGCGGACGCCAGGTCGGGTCGGACGTCCAGACGCTCAGGCCGTTGACGTAGGTCCAGCGACCGACGCCGCCGTAGCGGGGCGAGTCGTCCGTCTGCCACACGGTCTGCGACCAGGCGCCCGCGCGCTGATCGGCGGGGACCGGCGTCACCGTCCACTGGTTGGCCCCGGCGTAGGTCAGGACCGATTCCGGTTGGTAGACCCAGTCCTGGCGCCAGTGCTTGACGACGATGGCCTGGCCTTCGTGCTCCATGACCAGGATGTGCTGCAGGCTGATGCGGTCGCCCTTGTCATAGACGACGCGCACGATCTCGCTGCCGCCCGAGAGTTTGCCTTCCATCGGGTCGTAGTCGGCGTTGAAGCTGACGTTCTCGCGCATGTCGAAGTGGACACGGAACTGGCCGGCCTGGGCCAGGATGGACTGACGGTCACGCTCGAACGCGCTGGCGGGCGCAGCGGCGTTCGCGGCGGGCGCCGTCTGGGCCAGGGCGCTCGCCGCGGGAACGGCGCCGGCCAGCAGGGCGGCGGCGATGAGAATGGCGCGCATGGGTTTTTCCATAATGAGAGTCGTTTGCATCTTAGGGGCCTGTCTCAGTAGCGCAAGTTGACCGAGACGCCGAAGTTGCGGCCGGGCTGGGTGAAGGCGTCCAGCGTCGCGGGGCGGGCGTCGACGGCCGGACGGCTCAGGCCGCGAACGTCGCTCCACCAGGCGTATTTTTCGTCGAAGACGTTGAAGACGCCGGCGCGCAGGGTGGCCTTCTCGGTGACGTTCCAGAAGGCGGTCAGGTCCAGGATGGCGAACTCCTCGCCTGGCCAGCACAGACCGCCGCCGCAGTCGTAGTTCGACTTGTCGTCGGACCAGGTGACGGTCGCGCCGCCGCCCCAGACGCCGGACGGCGCGGCGTAGTTCAGGCCCGCCACCACCTTGATCGGATCAATGCTGGTCAGCTTGCCGCGCTCGCCGTCCGTCTCCTGTTCGCCGTCGGCGAAGGAGGCGGCGACGATGGCCGAGAAGCCGTTGTCCCAGCGGATGTCGCCGCGCGCCTCCAGGCCCCAGATCTTCACCTCGGTCAGGTTGACGTATTGATAGATCAGCGGGTCGACGCCCGGCACGCCGGTCCCGCGCACCACCACCTGGTTGATGAAGTCGTCGTAGCTGGTGTGGAAGGCCGTGGTCGATAGCGACAGGTTCCCGCCGAACATGTCGAGGTTGCGGAAGCGGAAGCCGCCTTCGATGCTCTCGCTGGTTTCCGGCGTCAGGTCGGGGTTGGGAATGGACTCATAGCCGAACACGGGGTTGGCGAAGAAGTTGTTCACCTGCATCGGCGAGGGCGCCTTGAAGCCCTGGGCGTAGTTGGCGAAGACGCCGAAGTGGTCGTCGGCCCAGAAGATGACGCCGATCTTGGGCGACAGGTGGCTGTCGCTCTGGCCTTCGGCCGGGGCCGGGAACAGGGCGTCGGCCTTGGGCGTCAGCTCATACCAGTCGTAGCGCAGGGC
>JALAGW010000347.1 GCA_022712235.1 Brevundimonas sp.
CTCCCGGATCGCCCCCTTGGCTCACCAAGGCCCCTTCGGCGTCCCGGCGCCTATTGCACCAATTGCACTGTTTTTCTCGCCGCACCGTGCAATCGGAGCCAGCCATCAGGCCCTAGAGATAGGCGCCGACCTGCCATGGCACGAACTCATTGTCGCCGATGCCGAGGGCTTCGGACTTGGACGGTTCGCCCGAGGCCACGGCCAGCATCCGCTCGAAGATGGCGCGCCCGACCTCTTCCATCGACGTGCCTGTCAGGACCGGCGAGGCGTCGATGTCCATGTCCTCGTCCATCCAGCTGGCCAGTCTGGCGTTGGAGGCGACCTTGATCGACGGCGCGGGCTTGGCGCCGAAGACCGAGCCCCGCCCCGTGGTGAAGACGATCAGATTGGCGCCCGAGGCGATCTGTCCCGTCGCCGAGCAGGGATCATAGCCGGGGCTGTCCATGAAGCTGAGCCCCTTGCTCGTCAGCGGCTCGGCATAGCCGATCACGTCGTTCAGCGGCGTCGAGCCCGACTTGGCCACGGCGCCCAGGGACTTTTCAAGGATCGTCGTCAGGCCGCCCTTCAGATTGCCGGGCGACGGATTGTTGTTCAGCTCCATGCCGTGCTTGTCGGCATAGGCCCGCCACCATTCCAGACGCGCGTTCAGCCGATCCGCCACCGCCTGCGAGGCCGCGCGGCGCAGCAGAAGGTGCTCCGCACCCCAGATTTCCGGCGTTTCCGACAGCATGGCCGAGCCGCCGTGGGCGACCAGCAGGTCAACGGCCGCCCCCAGCGCCGGGTTGGCGGTGACGCCGGACCAGCCGTCCGAACCGCCGCATTGCAGACCCACCGTCAGGTGCGAGGCCGACACCGGCTGGCGCTCGACCTTGGCGGCCTCGGTCACCAGTTCGCGAACGACCTCAATCCCAGCCTCGATGGCGCGAGCCGTGCCGCCGGCTTCCTGGATGGTCAGGGCCCGCAGGGTCGGACCGGCTTCAAGGCCTTCGTTGGTCAGCCAGGCCGGGATCTGATTGGCCTCGCAGCCCAGGCCGACGATCAGGATGGAGTGGAAGTTCGGATGCCGAGCGTATCCCGCCAGCGTCCGCTGCAGCAGGGTCGTGTCGCTGGACAGCGAAGACCCGCCGCAACCGCCCTGATGGGTGAAGGCGACCACGCCGTCCACGCCCTCAGGCAGGCTGGTGTCGGGGAAGGCGTCTGCGATGCGACGCGCCACCGTGGCCGAGCAGTTCACGCTGGTCAGGACGCCGATGTAGTTCCGCGTCCCCACCCGCCCGTCGGCGCGGACGATGCCGTTGAAGGTCGCGCCCGACAGCGGCGCAGGCGGATGGACGTCCGCCCCCACCTCGGCCTCGCGCCCGTCCTCGGCCATGGCCAGGTTGTGGACGTGGACGTGGTCGCCGGCGGCGATCGCCGCCCTGGCCCGGCCTATGACCTGGCCATAACGACGGACCAGCCCGCCCGCCTCCACCGCGTGGCGGGCGATCTTGTGCCCTGTGGCGATGTCAGCGCGCGCGGGCGAACCCAGCCCCTCGGGCGTCTCACCGGCGGAAATGTCGTCCAGGGCGATGGCGACGTCGTCAGCGGGATTCAGGATCAAAACACGGCTCATGACCTACTCCGTCACGCGACGAGCGGCCTCGACCGCGCCGTGCTCTCGCAAGGACAGGAAGGCGCCGGTGACCGCGTCGACGAAGCGTCGATCACTGGCCAAGGACGCGGGGAAAACGGCGGACAGGGTCAGCAGGGCGCGGACCTCGGCCTCGTCGTTCTCGGACGCCGCGATCAGTTCGGCGGTCCGCGCCGCCAGAGGGTCGTCGACCACAACGGTCTCGCCGCTCTCGGTCACGCCCTCCTGCCAGCGCATCCATGCGGCGACGCCGAGCGCCAGGGCCTCTATACCCTGCCCCTTGGCCAGCCGCTCCGCCATTCCGACCAACAGACGCTGCGGCAGCTTCTGCGAGCCGTCCATGGCGATCTGGCGCGTCCGATGCATCAGGGCCGAGTTGGAGAAGCGGGCCATCAGCTCGTTGCGATAGGCCGCCACGTCCAGTCCCGGCGGCGGGTTCAGCGTGGTCTGCGCCTCGTCCCACAGGGCCTCGATGAAGGCCCGGAAGGCCGGGACCGCCACAGCCTCATGCACATGCTCGTAGCCCGACAGGGCGCCGAGATAGGCCACGGCGGAATGGGCTCCGTTCAGAAGCCTGAGTTTGGCGTCCTCCCACGGCTCGACCGCATCGGTCAGTTGCACGCCGAAGGCGGCGAAGTCCGGCCGCTCGCCGGCGAACCAGTCCTGTATCACCCACTGGGTGAAGGGCTCGGCCTTGACCATGCCCTGGTCCTCAACGCCGAGGCGAGCGGTCAGGCGGGCCACGTCGTCGGGGATGGTGGCCGGCACGATCCGGTCGATCATGGTCTGGGGGAAAGCCCCCTCGGCCTCGATCCACTGGGCCAGAGCCGGGTCGATACGCCGGGCCATGGCGATGACCCCCGCCCGAATACGCTGGCCGTTGTGCGGAAGGTTGTCGCAAGAGATGACGGTGAAGGGCTTGAGCCCCGCCGCCTTCCTCGCCGCCAAGGCAGCGACGATGAAGCCCGGCGCGGTGCGCGGCGACGCGATGTCGGCCAGATCGGCGGCCACGTCCGGGTCATCCAGCAGCAGGTCGCCCGTCGCCGGATCGAGGCGATAGCCCTTTTCGGTCACCGTCAGGGTGACGATGTGGACCTCGGCCCCGGCCATGGCCGCAACCAGGGCCGCAGGATCTTCCGGCCCGACCAGAACGCCGCGCCCGGCGCCGATCACCCGCAGATGCTCCTCGGCCCCGTCGCGAACGACCAGGGTGTAGAGGCCGTCCTGCGGGTTCAGCTGGTCGCGCACTCCGGGCGACCTCAGCGAGGCCCCCAGCACGCCCCAGCGCAGGTCGCCGCCGGCCAGGGCGTCGTCGAACACGACCGCCTGGTGCGCGCGATGGAAGGCGCCGATGCCCAGATGAACCACGCCGGTCTTCACCGCCGCGCGGTCATAGGTCGGGCGGGCCACGTCAGCAGGCAGGCCCTTCAGGGCCGCATTGTCGAGACGGGTCACAGCTTGTAGGCCGCCTTGACCAGACCATAGGTCAGGGCGTGGGCCAGTTCGTGGGCCTCGTCCTCTTCCATCCGGTGCTCGACCACCAGCTTGGCCAGGAAGCCGCAGTCCATGCGCCGGGCCACGTCGTGACGGGCCGGGATCGACAGGAAGGCGCGCGTGTCGTCGTTGAAGCCGACGGTGTTGTAGAAGCCCGCCGTCTCGGTGACCTGCTCGCGGAAGCGGCGCATGCCCTCGGGGCTGTCATGGAACCACCAGCTGGGTCCCAGTTTCAGCGCCGGATAGTGACCGGCCAGGGGCGCCAATTCACGGCTGTATGAGGTCTCGTCCAGGGTGAAGAGGATCAGGGTCAGGCGCGTGTCCGACCCAAAGCGGTCCAGCAAGGGCTTCAGCGCCTGCACGTAATCCGTCTGGGTCGGGATATCGCAGCCCTTGTCGCGGCCGAAGCGGTTGAACACCGTCGCCGAGTGGTTGCGGAAGCTGCCGGGGTGAAGCTGCATCACCAGACCGTCCTCGACCGACATGGCGGCCATTTCGGTCAGCATCTGGCCGCGGAACAGTTCGGCGTCAGCCGCGCTGGCCGGGGCGGTCGAGATGCGCTTGAACAGGGCCTCGGCGTCCGCCTTTGACAGGTCGGCGGTGAAGGCGGTGGGGTGGCCGTGGTCGGGCGAGGTGGCGCCCATCTCGATGAAAAAGGCGCGGCGGTCGCGCAGGGCCTGCAGATAGCCCTCCCACGACATCGTATCCCGGCCGGTCTGCTCGGCCAGGATCTTCAGATTGTCGCGGAAGCCCTCGTAGTCGGGATCCAGCACCGGATCGGGGCGATAGGCGGTCAAGACCCGGCCCTTCCAGCCCGAGGCGTTGATCGTCTTGTGGTGTTCCAGGGTGTCGAGCGGGCTTTCCGTCGTGGTCAGGACCTCGATATTGTAGCGGTCGAAAAGGGCGCGCGGCTTGAAGGCGTCGGTCTTCAACGCGGCGTCGATGACGTCGTAGTAGTGGTCCGCCGTCTCGGCCGACAGGCGCACGTCGATGCCGAAGGCCTCGGCATAGACCCAGTCGTGCCACATGCGCGACGGCGTGCCGCGGAACAGGTGATAGTTCTCGGCGAAACGGCGCCAGATCTTGCGCGGATCAGCCTCCACCGGGCCGCCGTCGGCGCGCGGCACCCCCAGGTCCTCCATCGCCATCCCCTGCGAGTGCAGCATGCGGAAGACGTAGTGGTCGGGCGTGATCAGCAGTTCGGCCGGGTTGGCGAAGTTCTCGTTACCCGCGAACCAGCTGGGGTCCGTATGGCCGTGCGGGCTGATGATCGGCAGGCCCTTCACCTCGGCGTAAAGGCGGCGCGCGACGGCCCGCGTGTCGGCGTCGGCCGGAAACAGGCGGTCGGGGTTCAGACGGAGCGGCTGGGTCATGCGGCGACTCGGGACTGGATTTTCGGACAGTCAGAGCAGGACGCAAGGCTCAGCGAATCGCATTGCCGTCGGACCCATAGATCCGAATCCGACAGGGTCGCTTCCCCTTTCGTCGCCCCTCTGACGGGGGTGATCGTTGGTTCTTTCTCGGGCCCAGAACCGTCGCGGGGCTTCGATGCGATCAGTGTTCGTCATCATCTTGCCACATGTCGGAAACTGTGCGTAGCTTTGTATGACACCGGTAGCAGCGGCTGACAAACGCCAAATGACACCGGTTCCCGCGATCGCGGCGGCTGGAACGGGGACGCACGATCCCCGAAAGGCCTAACTGGGAGGAGGACACAGATGACCCAACACGCTACCCGTGCGCGTTATGCGCTGACCCTTGGCGCCTCGCTGGGCGCCCTCACCCTTGCCCTGGCGGCCGGCGCGGCCCACGCCCAGGACGCCGACGCCGCCCCCGAGCAGGAAGCCACCACGGTCGATGAGATCGTCGTCACCGGCTTCCGCGCCAGCCTGCAGAACGCCCTGAACATCAAGCGTCGCGAAGCCGGCGTGGTCGACGCCATCTCGGCCGAGGACATCGCCGACTTCCCCGACACAAATCTGGCGGAGTCCATCCAGCGCATCCCCGGCGTGTCCATCGACCGCGACGCCGGCGAGGGCCGCTCGATCACCGTGCGCGGCCTGAGCTCGGAGTTCACCCGCACCCGCATCAACGGCATCGAAGCCCAGGCCACGACCGGGGCGACCGACTCGTCAGGCGGTGTGAACCGCGGCCGCGGCTTCGACTTCAACGTCTTCGCCTCAGAGCTGTTCAACAACATCACCGTGCGCAAGACGGCTTCGGCCGAGGTCGAGGAAGGCTCGCTGGGCGCCACTGTCGACCTGCGCACCGCGCGCCCGTTCGACTATCCCGGCTTCACCGCCGTGGCCTCCGCCCAGGGCGGCTATAATGATCTGTCCGAAGAGTGGAGCCCGCGCTTCGCCGGCCTGATCTCCAACACCTGGATGGACGGCAAGTTCGGCGCCCTGATGTCGCTGGCCTACAGCGACAAGAGCTCGATTGAGGAAGGCTTCAGTTCGGTGCGCTGGGGTCCCGCCAGCGGCGACAACGGCTTCCAGAACCCCGACGCCCTGCCCGGCGGCAAGGATGCGGCCGGCGGCCTGTTCCACCCGCGCATCCCTCGCTATGGCCGCCTGACCCATGAACAGGAGCGCATCGGCGCGACCCTGTCGCTGCAATGGCGCCCGTCGGACGCGACGACCATCAGCCTGGACGGCCTCTATTCCAAGCTCGACTCGACCCGGAAGGAGAACTTCCTCGAAGCCTGGTCGCTGAGCCGCAACGCCTCCCAGGGCGGCAAACCTCAGGTCGACATCGTCGAAGCCGTCGCCGACCCCAACACCGGCGAACTGGTCTATCTGCGCCTCGACGACATGGACATGCGCACCGAGGAACGCTTCGACATCCTCAAGAGCGAGTTCACGCAATACACCCTGGAGGTCGAGCACGACTTCTCGGACACCGTGCGCTTCCGCGGCGTGGCCGGTCGCTCGGAGTCGAAATTCGGCAACCCGCTGCAGGTCAACGCCATCATCGACCATCAGGACGGCGACGGCTGGTCGATCGACTTCCGCGAAAACCGCGATCTGCCCAAGATCGTCTATGGCTTCGACGTCACCGACGCGAACCAGTGGACGATCACCGGCCCGGACGGCGCCCAGCCGCTGTCGGAACTGCGCATCCTGTCCAGCGAGCAGTCCAACACCTACACCACCTTCGAGGGCGGCTTCGAGTTCGACATCGACGACCGCATGACCTTCAAGGTCGGCGCCAGCTACAAGGAGTATCAGTCGGAAGGCTCTGGCTACGCCCGCAAGACCAATGCTGCGCCCGCCATGCCCGCCGGGACCTCGATCGGGGACCTGACCTATCTGCTCGAAGGCTTCGGCAAGAACCTGGACCTGCCCTCGGGATCGGCGACCGCCTGGATCTCGCCCAACCTCGACGCGATCATGAAAGCCTATGGCGCGGATTGTCTGTGCGACACGGGCGTGGCCGGCGGCGACTTCCGCCTGCTGGGTCTGGAGAACGGCTCGACCGCTCTGGGCAACTGGCGCGACGTGACCGAGAAGGACACGGGTCTGTGGGCCCAGTTGGACTGGAACACCGAATGGGCCAACATGCCGGTGCGCGGCAACTTCGGCGCGCGCTGGGTCAACACCGAGGTCGAGGCCGCCGGCTATTCCGCCCTCAACGGCGTGACGACGCGCGTCAGCGGCGCCAACAGCTATGACGACATCCTGCCGTCGCTGAACCTGTCGATCGAGCCGATCGAGAACGTCATGGTCCGCTTCGGCGCCGCCCGCGTCATGTCGCGCCCGCCGGTGACCAGCCTGGTGCCGACCCTGTCGCTGAGCGCGCCGAACGCCGCCAACCGCACGGCGTCCCTGGGCAACGTCAACCTGGACCCCTACCGCGCCGACACCTTCGACCTGTCGCTGGAGTGGTATTTCGCCCCTGAGTCCCTGCTGTCCTTCGCCGTCTTCTACAAGGACATCTCGACCTATGTGCAGACGACCCAGCAGAAGATGACCTACGCCGAACTGACGGCGATGAACCCGGAGGCCTTCCCGGCCGCGCCTGACCGCCCGGTCGGCGACGAATATACCTTCAGCACGCCCACCAACACGCCGGGCGGTCCGCTGACGGGCTTCGAGATCAGCTATCAGCAGCCCTTCACCTTCCTGCCGGGCGCCTTCTCGAACCTGGGCGTCCAGGCCAACTTCACCCACGTGGAGTCGGAAATCGACTACTGCACCACCGCCGCCTGCAACGCCTATGTGACGGCCAACCTGGTGAACCTGTCGCCCGACGCCTGGAACGCCACGCTCTACTACGACGACGGTCGCTTCAACGCCCGCGTCTCGGCCGCCTATCGCGACACCTATTATCAGCAGGTGCCGGGGGCCAACGGGGGCACGCGCGGCATCGCCTTCACGGGCAAGACCGAGACGCTCAGCATCGACGCCTCGGCCTCGTTCGATGTCACCGACAAGCTGGCCCTGTCGATTGAAGGCATCAACCTGACGGACGAAGCCAATCGCCAGAACCATGGCGAGCTCGATGGCGTGCGTGACAGCACCTACGTCTATCACCACACAGGCCGCCAGATCTTCGTGGGCGCTCGCTACAAGTTCTGACGTCCGACACATCGCGCTCCTGAGCGATGACTTCGGCGCCGGCGATCAGATCGCCGGCGCCTTTTTTTGTCGAGCGATGGACCTGCGACCGGGCTTAACCGCCGTAGCCGCGCCCGCCGCCGCCGAAGCCGCCGCGCGAGACGACCGTGGTGCGGCTCTGCACCCGACTGGGAGCCTGACGCGCCACGTCGCCATGCTCACGGCCGTTGGTCAGGATCTTGCCCGTGCGATAGTCGCGATAGGCGTAACCGCCGCCGTAGCCGTTGGAATACTGGCCGTCGCGGTCGCGATACATCGGGCCGCCGCCGCTATAACGCCCACCATCCAGCATCCGGCCGATGATGAAGCCGGTCAGCAGCGGGGTGAAGAAGGAGCCGCCGCTGGTCTGGTGCGGCTGGCACTGGGCGGCGCCCCACTGTTCCTCGCAAGCGGATTGGCTGGCGTAGCGCGGCGCCGTCTCCTCGGCCTGCTTCCTCGCCTCGGCCTGGGCGGCGTCGCACTCCGCGTCCGCGATGTCGTTGGCGGCGCGGCATTCTTCCAGCGAAGTATAGACTTGTACCGGCTCAGGCTCGGGCGCCGAGACGCGCTGAGGCGAGCCGCAGGCGGCCAGGGAGAAGCTGGCCGTGGCCATCAAGCTGCTGACGTGCAGGACGCGCGAGCGCTTCATCCGGCGCATGGTCCTGGTTTGAGGGAGGTCCTTGGGATCGGTCATGGCGCTCACGCCGTCATGCAGGCGGCGTTCAGCAGCCCGACGCAGATGGAGATGGCGGCCAGATAGACCGCCGCCGCGATCTCGCCCGCCTCGATGCGGACGACCAGGTTGCGGAAGGCCAGGCGGCTGATGGTGACGAAGACCAGGATCTGGATGACGCCGGCCAGCAGGGCCCAGGCGGCGAACTCCATCAGGCTGACGGTGTGCGACAGGGCCGAGGCCAGAGGCAAGACATAGCCGATCAGCGCGCCCCCCAGAGCAATGGCGGCGGCGGTGTTGCCTTCGCGGATCAGCGTATGCTCGTGATAGGGCGTGACCCACTGGTAGATCAACTTGAACGCCAGGGTGAAGGCCCCGGCCATAGCGAAGGCGATCAGGAAGGCGATTGCGCCCTGCTGAAACGTGAACCAGTCGAACATATCTTGCGTCTCCCCAGGCGCCGTCAGGCGCGAAACTCGGCCATTTCCAGCGGAATGCCGATCATGATTTCGTGCGTCGTCTCGCCGCCCTCGGGCTGCTGCTCCAGGGCGATCATCAGTTCGCGTCCGCCCGCCAGATCACGGCCGTACAGCATGCAGGTCTGGAAGATCCTGGCATAGGGCGTGGTCGCCGCACGGTCGTCCCAGACGGTCTCCCACAGCGTGACGGGCGGCTGGATGGCGTCGCTTTCCGAGAACCAGAAACGCGGATAGTCGGGCAGGTCCTCGGCCGCGCCGTGAAACACCGGCGCCGACAGCCGGTCGCGCCAGATGCGGCGTTCGCGCTCGCCCGGCGGATAGGCCGAGGTCCAGGGCACGAACAGGCTGAAGTCATAGCTTTCCGACCCGGCCTCGTCGTCGCTCATGGCCTGAAGCATGACGTGGTCGTCGGTGTAAAAGCGGTGGACGTATTGCCCGCCGTCCAGCGACACCAGCCCTTGAGCCGTGATGTCCAGGACATCACGATCCAGCGCGAAGCGGGTCTCATCGCCCAGCCGACGCCAGGCCAGCGGGTCCAGCGCCACGGTGCGGCCCACAGTGATGTTGCGCACCGTCGCCAGGCGCGCTTCCGGCGCCGCCCGCTCGTTTCGTCCGAAAAGCTTCCTGAACATGGGCGACTATCTAGGCCCGTCGCCGGCCGACGGCGAGCGAACAGAGGCGGTGCGACCGAATGATGCAGATCATGGTCTGAAATTCCGTCCTGCATTGCTCGATGTCAAGCGTTCATGTTACGCGTTACATGAAACATGACC
>JALAGW010000044.1 GCA_022712235.1 Brevundimonas sp.
CGGCCAGGATGCCGGTGGTCAGCAGGGGTTTGCGCCGGGCGAAGTCCAGGCCCTTGCGGGCGGGTTCGCGCAGATCGGCGGGGGCTTTTTCGACCATGCCGTCCAGACCGTCGATGACCCGGCCATAGGCGTCCAGCGCCTTGCCCTTGACCTCGTTCAGCTTGCCTTCGACCTGCAGCTTGCTGTCGCCGGTCAGGCGGCCGATGCCGTTCTGGGCCTTGCCTTTCAGTTCCGTCGCGACGCCTTCGATACGTTGATCGGTCATGGTGATCCCTGAATGTGAGGAGGAGACTCACATTGGAAGCGTGTCGCGCCGCCGCAAGTTCCTCAGAACCTGATCGTGCGACGACCTGTCAGCCTTTGCGGTAGGGAGATAGGTCTGCCGTCATGGTCGTCATTTCGGCCTCCACCGCAGGACGCTCGTTGTCGAGATAGCGGGCGACGGGGGCACGCAGGGCCGGATCGGCGATCCAGTGAGCGGAATAGACGGGAGAGGGCAGGTAGCCGCGCGCGATCTTGTGCTCGCCCTGGGCGCCCGCTTCGACGCGCGACAGGCCTCGCGAAATGGCGAAGTCGATCGCCTGATAATAGCAGAGCTCGAAATGGAGGAAGGGGACCTCCTCCAGCGCGCCCCACTGACGGCCGTAGAGGGCGTCGCGGCCGATGAAGTTGAGCGCTCCCGCCACCGGCGTCTCGCCCTCGAACGCCATGACCAGGGCGATGCGGTCGGCCATGCTGGCGCCGACGCGGGCGAAGAAGTCGCGCGTCAGGTAGGGGCGACCCCACTTGCGGTCGCCGGTGTCCATGTAGAAGGCGAAGAAGGCGTCCCAGTGGGCCTCAGTGATGTCGGCGCCGGTCAGGACGCGGATGTCGAGACCCGCCTGGGCCTCGCGGCGTTCGCGCCGGATGGTCTTCCTGCGATTGGAAGACAGGGCGGCCAGGAAGTCGTCGAAGGTCTGGTAGCCGTCGTTGCGCCAGATGAACTGGATGTCGCGGCGCGGCAGCAGGCCCGCCTCGGCCATGGCGCGCCATTCCGGCTCGGTCGGGAAGTTGACGTGCAGGGACGAAACGCCGAGGCGTTCGACCAAGGTCAGGGCGCCTTGCAGCAGGGCTGATCTGATCGCGTGGCTTCGCGCGTCGTCTTCCCCGTCATCCCGGCCGGAGCGGAGCGCAGAGCCGGGACCGCCAAGGGCGCTGTCGTCTGCATGTTGAGCGGCCACGGATAGCCGCCGCGCGTCTTCCGGGGTGACGGAGGGTTTCATCAGGAAGCGCGGCCCTGTTGCGGGCGTGAAGGGCACGGCGCCCAGAAGCTTGGGATAGTAGCGGCCGCCGGCGCGCTGCCAGGCGTCGGCCCAACTGTGGTCGAAGACGTATTCGCCCTGGCTGTGGCCCTTCAGATAGAGGGGCATGACGCCGATCACGGCGCCGTCTTCGTCATGCAGGGACAGGTGGCGCGCCGCCCAGCCCTGGGACGGGACGGCGCTGCCGGACGCCTCGCAGGCGTGCAGGAAGTCGTAGGAGACGAAGGGATCGCCGGTCGGGGCCGCGCAGGCGTCCCACGCGTCCCGGCCTATGTCGGCGATCCCGTCGTGGACCTGAAGCGTGAAGCTCACTTCACCTCGATGATGGCGTCGATCTCGACGGCGAAGCCGAGCGGCAGCTTGTAGACGCCGACGGCCGAACGGGCGTGCTTGCCCGCGTCGCCGAAGACCTGGACCATCAGGTCCGAGCAGCCGTTGACCACGGCGGGGATGGCTTCGAAGTCCGGGCCGGCCTGGACGAAGGCGCCCAGCTTGACGATGCGGACCACGCGATCCAGGTCGCCGTCCACGGCGGCGTTGATCTGGGCCAGCAGGTTGATGCCGCACAGGCGCGCGGCTTCAGCGGCTTGCTCGGGGGTCACGTCCACGCCGACGGTGCCCTTGACGCCGCCGTTGGCGTCGTTCGACAGCTGGCCCGAGATCAGGATCTGGTTGCCCGTGCGGACGTAGGAAACGTAGCTGGCGACCGGCTTGGCGGGCTCGGGCAGGGTGATGCCGAGTTCGGCGATGCGGGCGTGGATGCTCATGTCGGAGACTCCGTTGAGGGGTTCGAGCGGGGTTTAGCGCGCCGAGCGGGCGGCGTCATCCTGGCTTCTTGAGCGCGCGGCCCGCGACGACGGCGGCGGCTCCGAACTTGGCGCGCAGGGCGTCGATGGCGGTCTCGGTCTTCAGGGCGCGGGTCTCGGCCGTGTCGAACAGGCCCGCCGGGGCGTCGCCGGCCTCGGCCACGTCGGACAGACCGATGCCGATCAGGCGATAGGGAGCGCCCAGTTCGGGTTTCAGCAGGTCGCGACCGGCGGAAAACAGCACCCGCGCCGTCTGCACCGGCTCGGCCAGGGTGATGCGGCGGGTCACGATCTTGAAGTCGGCCTTGCGCAGTTTCAGCACCACCACCCGGCTGGCCACGCCGTCGCGTCGCGCCTTGGACGCCAGCTTCTCGCACAAGGGCCACAGCTCGGCCTCCAGATCCTCGGCCTTGGTCAGGTCGTCGTTGAAGGTGGTCTCGGCGCTCATGCCGCGTCGGTCATGATCGGGGCGCACCGGACGGGCGTCGCGGGCGTGGCTGAGGTCGTAGAGGCGCAGGCCCGTCTCGCCATAGCGCCGGATCAGATCCTTGACGTCGGCGGCCGCCAGGTCGCCGACCGTGGCGAAGCCGTCCGAGCGCAGGGTGCAGCCGAACACCGGGCCGACGCCGGGCAGGATGTTGACGGGGCGCGAGGCCAACAGGTCCTTGGCCTCAGCCATGCCGATGACAGAAAACCCGCGGGGCTTGTCCAGTTCGGAGGCGATCTTGGCCAGGAAACGGTTGGGGGCCAGGCCGATGGAGACGGTCAGGCCGACCTCGGTCTCGATCCATTTCTGCAGACGGATCAACTGGAAGGCCGGCGGGCCGCCGTTCAGGCGCTCGGTGCCGGCCAGGTCGATCCAGGCCTCGTCGAGCGACAGGGTCTGGACCAGCGGCGTCAGCTTGCCGACCGCGCCGAAGATGCGCTCGCTCTCGGCCACGTATTTGCGAAAGTCCGGCTTGATGACGACCGCGTCGGGACAGGCCTTCAACGCCTTGAACATGGGCATGGCCGAGCCGACGCCGTGCAGGCGGGCGACGTAGCAGGCGGTTGAGACCACGCCGCGCTTGCCGCCGCCGATGATGACCGGCTTGTCGCGAAGGTCCGGCCGGTCGCGTTTCTCGACCGAGGCGTAGAAGGCGTCGCAGTCCAGGTGGGCGATGGTCAGGTCGCCCAGTTCGTCATGGCTGATGACCCTGCGAGAGGCGCACGACGGACACCGCTCGACCTTGCGGTCGCCGGTCCACAGGCAGTCGCGGCAGATGGCCTTCAGACCCAAGGGAGACTCCGTTCGCGCCCGCACGGCGAGAGGCGCGATTGCGCAAAGAAAGACAGCTTCACCTCAACTTAAGACTGCATGGACCAGTGTGCATCCGAAGAAGGCGAAAAGCCCTGCGCAGCAGCGCGAATTATTGGCGAAAGAGCCGGGTGGCGGATGTCCAAGAAAGTCCTCATCGTCGAGGATAACGAGCTGAACATGAAGCTTTTTCATGATCTGCTCGATTCCCAGGGCTACCAGACCCTGCAGACCCGCGAAGGGCTGCAGGCGCTCGCGATTGCGCGCGAGCATCGCCCCGACCTGATCCTGATGGATATTCAGTTGCCGGAGATTTCCGGCCTGGAAGTGACCAAGTGGCTGAAGGACGACGAAGAGCTGAACCATATCCCCGTCATCGCCGTTACAGCCTTCGCCATGAAGGGTGACGAGGAACGGATCAGGCAGGGCGGTTGCGAGGCCTACATCTCCAAGCCCATTTCGGTGGTGTCGTTCCTCGAGACGATCCGCAAGCATCTGGGGTAGGGGCCTCATGAGCGCGCGCATCCTGGTGGTTGACGACGTCGAGACGAACGTCCGCCTGCTCGAGGCCAAGCTGACGATCGAATATTTCGACGCCCTGAGCTGCGGCGACGGTCTGACGGCCATCGCCTTGGCGACTTCGGAACAGCCGGACCTGATCCTGCTCGATGTCATGATGCCGGGCATGGACGGGTTCGAGACCTGTCGCCGGCTGAAGGACGATCCTAAGACGCGACATATTCCGGTGGTGCTGGTGACGGCGCTGGACGGGCGGCAGGATCGGATCAGGGGGCTGGAGGCCGGGGCTGACGACTTCCTGACCAAGCCGCTGGACGATGTGATCCTGATGGCGCGGGTCAGGAGTCTGACCCGGCTGAAGATGGTCATGGACGAACTGCGCGAGCGCGAGGAGAGCGGGCGCCGCGTCGGGGTCGACACCGCCGGCGTGGCCCGACTGAAAGGCTCGGGCGGGCGCGTCTTGGTGGTGGACGACAACGCCCTGCAGGCCGCCAAGGTGGCCCAGGAACTGGCGGTCGAGCATCGCCCCCTGATTGAAGCCGACCCGGCGGCGGCGCTGGAGGCGGCGCGCGGTCCGGTTGATCTGATGATCGTCAATGTGACCTCGGACGGCTTTGATGGGCTGCGTCTGATCGCTCAGGCCCGCTCCAAGGAGCCGACGCGGCGGCTGCCGATCCTGGCCCTGGTGGACTCGCAGGACCGGCCCAGGTTGCTGAAGGCGCTGGAACTGGGCGCCAATGACCTGCTGACCCGTCCGGTGGACCCCGAGGAGTTGTCGGCGCGGGTGCGGACCCAGGTGCGGCGCAAGCGTTATGGCGACTTCCTGCGCGAGAAGCTGGACCACAGCCTGGAGATGGCCGTCACCGACGCCCTGACCGGGCTGCACAATCGGCGCTACATGACGAATCAGCTTCAGGCCCTGGTGGCGCGCACCAACCGCGGCGGCGAGCCGGTGGCGGTGCTGGTTCTCGACATCGACCACTTCAAGGCCGTCAACGATGGCTTCGGCCACGATGCGGGCGACGAGGTGCTGCGCGAGTTCTCCGTGCGGCTGGCGACCAATGTGCGCGCGGTGGATCTGCCATGCCGATTCGGCGGCGAGGAGTTCGTGGTCGTCATGCCCGGCACGACGCTGGAGGATGCCCATCGTATTGCTGAGCGTATCCGTCGTGACGTGGGCTCGGCGCCCTTCCGCGTCATGGACGGCAAGGCCCATCTGAATGTGACCGTCTCGGTCGGCGTGGCCGCCACCATGGGCGCGGACGATACGCCTGAAGCCCTGCTGAAGCGGGCGGACGAGGGGGTCTATGAGGCCAAGGCCTCTGGGCGGAACAAGGTCGTCGCGCGCGCGGCCTGAGCCCTTTCAGCTATTGATCTCGCAACGAAAAACGCCCGGCTGAAAAACCGGGCGTTTCGAATTCTGCAGTCAAGCGAGCCCTGAGGCTCGGGGCGGTTAGGCCCTTACTTGATCTTGCCTTCCTTGAACTCGACGTGCTTGCGGACGACGGGATCGTACTTCTTGACGACCATTTTTTCGGTCATCGTGCGAGCGTTCTTCTTGGTCACGTAGAAGAAGCCGGTGTCAGCGGTGGAGTTCAGGCGGATCTTGATGGAAGCCGGTTTGGCCATCGGAATTACCTTTGCGACGGCGAAAGCCGCATGAAACGAGAGGCGCGGAACATACTCAGGCGGAGATCAAAGTCAACGCCCGCGATGTCGCGTTGAGGATTGGCGTCTAGCGATTAGGCTGTCGGAATGAAAGCCATGACCTCGATCGCCCTTGCGGCCGCCGCCCTGACCCTGTCGTCCCTGCCTGCGCGGGCGGACACGCCACAGGACGCCTTCTTCAAGAATTTGAGCGCCCTGTGCGGTCAGAGGTTCGAGGGCAGGGTCGTCACCACCGACGCCGCCGATTCGGACTTCGCCAGCCAGAGACTCTTGATGCACGTGCGCGATTGCACGGCCGAAGAGATTCGCATTCCCTTCTGGGTCGGCGCCGACCGGTCACGGACCTGGGTGGTGAAGCGCACGGCCACGGGCCTGCGGCTGAAGCACGATCACCGCCACGACGACGGCACGACCGACACCTTGCACTGGTACGGCGGCGACACGGCGGGCGCAGGCACGGCCGAGCGGCAGGAGTTTCCGGTGGATCAGGAATCCATCGACCTGTTCAACGCCAACAACGCCTCGGTCTCGACCACCAATGTCTGGGCGATGGAGATCCATCCCCGGCACATGTTCGCCTATGAGCTGCGCCGCCCCAGCCGCCATTTCCGCGTCGAGTTCGACCTGACCAAGCCGGCCGCCCAATAGAGGCCTAGAGAGCCTTCCAGGGCTCCAACGGGCGGACGGTGGCGCAAACCGGACCGCCGTCCCTGGCTCGGCCCGGCAGGCGAACCTCCAGCGTGCGGCCTTGCCGCGCGGCGGCCAGCAGGTCGGCGGGAATGTCATGGACGTCGATCTTGGCCCGACGGCTCCATGTCGGGCCGGCAAAGCCCGCATGGGTTCCTATGCCGATATAGACGAAGCGACGCATCGGTCCCTCGCGCCGCACGAAGGGGCCGGTCAGGCGGTTGTCGTCGTTCAGGGTGACGGGGGCGTCCAGCGACAGCGGGGCCTCGGTGGCGGTTACGGCGTCGACCGGCTCGCCTACCTTGCCCTGCAGGCTGTAGCAGACGCCAGGAACCGGGTCGTGGATGGTCAGGCGCAGGGTGATGGTCTGCTTGGCCACGGTTTCAGTCCTGATGTTCGACCAGGTGGCGCCCGCGCACCATGCGCACGAAGGGCAGGGGGCGGTCGGGATGGCTCAGCCGCTCGGCCACCTCGCCCAAGACGAAGCGGGTGATGGCGGGCAGGTCCAGGGCGCGGGCTTCATCCAGCGGCAGCCAGGCGATCTCGTCCAGTTCGCCTGAGCCTGCGATACGGTCGGGATCGCGCAGGGCCTCGACCGGGGCCATGAAGAAGCGGGCGTCGAAGCGGCGTGAGCGCCCCGGCGGCGTGATGGCGCGGGCCACATAGGACAGGACCGACAGGTCGGGCAGGGCGCCCGCCTGGCGATATTCGCGCCATGGACCGACGACGGACGCGGGCGGGGCGGGGCGGCCCAGGATCAGCCCGGTTTCCTCGAAGGTTTCGCGCACGGCGGTCAGGGCCAGGGCACGGGCGCGACGGGCGGGCATTTCCGCCTCCAGCCGCCGGGCTGCATCGGACGACAGTTCGCCGTTCGACGCCGCAGTGAAATCGGACCGGTCGATGCGCCCGCCGGGAAAGACCCATTTGGAGGCCATGAAGACATGGCCGGGCGCGCGACGGCCCATCAGGACCTCGGGCCGGTCTTCGCCGCGCGTCAGGATCAGGGTGGCGGCGTCCTTGGGGCGCTGGGCCCCGCCTACACGCGGCGCATCGGCCAGATCCTGGGCCGCGTCAAAGGGGCGGGGGTTCATCGCAAAAACTCCTGCCTTCTCCCCATCGGGGGAGAAGGTGGCTCGCGGAGCGAGACGGATGAGGGGGCTGCCTGCCTCATCTCCCGCCGTCTC
>JALAGW010000348.1 GCA_022712235.1 Brevundimonas sp.
CCCGCCCAGTGACACTTGCGACCCTCCCCGTCGTCCCTGCACCGCATCAGGCCCATCAGGAATGGTGGCGCGGCGCCGTCATCTATCAGGTCTATCCGCGCAGCTTCGCCGACAGCAACGGCGACGGCGTCGGCGATCTGAACGGCATTACGGCCCATCTGGATCATGTGGCCTCGCTGGGCGTGGACGCCGTGTGGATCTCGCCCTTCTACACCTCGCCGATGAAGGACTGAGGCTATGACGTCGCCGACTATTGCGACGTCGATCCGGTGTTCGGGACCCTGGCCGACTTTGATCGGCTGGTGGAGAAGGCCCACGGCCTGGGGCTGAAGGTCATCGTCGATCAGGTCTGGTCGCACACCTCGGACCAGCATGAGTGGTTCAAGGCCAGCCGCCAGGACCGCGCCAACCCCCATGCCGACTGGTATGTCTGGGCCGACGCCAAGGCCGACGGCTCGCCGCCCAACAACTGGCAGTCCGTCTTCGGCGGGCCGGGCTGGACCTGGGACGCGCGGCGCGGCCAATACTACCCGCACAACTTCCTGCCCGAGCAGCCGCAACTGAACGGCCGCCATCCGGCGGTGCAGGACGCGCTGCTGGCCGCCGGCAAGTTCTGGCTGGACCGGGGGGTCGACGGCTTCCGCCTGGACGCCATCAACTTCATGATCAACGACCCCTCGTTGAAGGACAATCCGGCCTTCCCCGCGGGCGGCAAGCGGACCCGTCCCTTCGACTTCCAGGACAAGATCTACAACCAGTCCCACCCCGACATCGCCCTGTTCCTTGAGCGTGTGCGGGCGCTGACCGACTCCTATGGCGACGGACGCTTCACCGTGGCCGAGGTCGGCGGCGACCACGCCGATCGCGAGATGAAGGAATACACGGCCGACGACCGCCACCTGCACAGCGCCTACGGCTTCCTCTACCTCTACGCCGAGCGGATGTTCGCCGACCTGGTGAAGACGGGCGCGGCCATGTGGCCGGGCGCTCAGGGCGAGGGCTGGCCGTCCTGGACCTTCTCCAACCACGACGCGCCGCGCGCCATCTCGCGCTGGGCCGAAGGCCGGAACGAGCGCCAGCTGGCCGAGATGCTGATGCTGCTGCTGGTCTGCCTGCGCGGCAATGTCTTCGTCTATTACGGCGAGGAGCTGGGCCTGCCTCAGGGGCAGGTGCCGTTCGAGCGGCTGGTCGATCCCGAGGCCATCGCCAACTGGCCGCAGACCCTGGGCCGCGACGGCGCCCGCACCCCGATGCCGTGGACGGCCGACGCCCCCTTCGCCGGCTTCTCGACCGTCGAGCCGTGGCTGCCGGTTGACGCGCGCCACCCGGCGATGGCGGTCGACGTCCAGAACGCCGACCCGAAGTCGATGCTGAACGCCACGCGTCGCATCCTGGCCCTGCGCCGCGCCCATGCGGCCCTGCGCGTCGGCGAGATCGAGGTGCTGAGCACCGAGCCGGTGCTGACCTTCACGCGTGAAGGCGGCGGCGAGGCCCTGCTGGCGGCCTTCAACCTGGGGCATGAGGCGCAGGAATGGACCGCGCCTGCGGGCTACGCGGTCATCGACAGCGTGAACCTTGGCGAGGCCGGCGTCCTGCCGCCGCTGGGCGGCGTCCTGCTGCGCAAAGAGGCGGGCTGAGGTGGGATCAGCCGCCGCAGCTCTCGCGCACGATGAGGTCGGTGGGCACGCGCTCCGAGCGGCCAGCGGCGTCGCCGCCGTGGTCCAGCAGCTTGGACACCATCAGGCGGCCAGCCTTCATCGTGTCCTGGGCGATGGTGCTGAGGGCCGGGCTGGAATAGCGGCTGAAGGGCACGTTATCGAAGCCGATGACCGAGACGTCGCCCGGCACGCTGCGACCGGCGTGGATCAGGGCGCGCACGGCGCCCAGGGCGATCTGGTCGCTGGCGCAGACCACGCCGTCGAAGTCCACGCCGCGGCGGATCAGGGACTCGACCGAGGCCTCTGCGGACTCGACCTCGAAGTGGGCGTCGACGATCAGGGCCGGATCGACCGGCAGGCCCGCGCTGGCGAGGGCGTCCAGATAGCCGCGATGGCGCTGCATGGCCTCGGGCGGATCGAGGTCGCCGAGGAAGACAATGCGCTTTCGCCCCAACCGCGCCAGATGCAGGGTCGCACGGCGTCCGCCGTTGATATTGTCCGAGCCGATCGAGCAGTAGAGCTGATCCGGCAGTTCGGCGCCCCAGACGACGAAGCGCGCCTCGGTCTCGACCAGACGGTTGAAGGCGGCGTGCAGTGTGCTCTGGCCCAGGAAGATGACGCCGTCGGCGCGGCTGGTGGTCATGGCGGCGGCCACGTCCTCATAGGTCGCCGGGGCCAGATGGCTCATGATCAGGTCGCAGCCGCGCTCGCGCGCCGCCTCGCCCACCCCGGCCAGCAGCTCCAGAAAGAAGGGGTCGCTGAGGCGCCCCTCGCGCCCCTGCGGACGCGGCACGACCAGGGCGATGGTCGCCTCGGCGCCGATGGGACCGGCGGGCATGTAGCGGCGGAACGGATAGTCGTGCTCGCGCGCCAGCTTCCAGATCAGCTGCTTGGTCCGGTCGTTGACCGCCGGGTGGTCATTCAGGGCGCGCGACGCCGTGGAGATCGACACCCCCGCCAGCTGGGCCAGGTCTTCCAGTCGCGTGGACTTGCGGCTCAAGGGTCGCGGGCTCCGAAATCAGTCGCTGCAAAATTTGCTGCAAATCTTGCTCTTTCATGCGCCCGTCAAACGGCGTCTGGCAAGAGCCTGCTTATGGGGAAGTGTTTTTCATGCTGAAGCGTCGTTCATTTCTGGCTCTCGGGACCGTCTCCGCTCTCGCCTTCGGCGCGCCCGTGGCGGCGCAGACGACCTCGAACGCCGTGCGCGCCTCGTCGCCGGGCGGGGTGCTGACGATCGAGATGGCCACCGACAACGACGGGCGTCCGACCTATGCGGTCAGCCGTCTGGGCAGGAAGGTCGTGGACACCTCCTGGCTGGGCTTTCTGCTGACCGACGCCCCCATGCTGGAGTGCAACATGACCCTGACGGCGGGCGCCCCCGTCACGGTGGACGAGACCTGGGAGCAGCCCTGGGGCGAGCGCCGCTATGTGCGCAACCACTACAACGAATGGCGGGTCACCTTCACCGAGAAGGCGGGCCTGCGCCGTCGCTTCGACGTGGTCTGCCGCCTCTATGACGACGGTCTGGGCTTCCGCTACGAATTCCCCGAACAGGACGGGCTGAAGACCGTCCGCATCGGCGCCGAACTGACCGAGTTCAACCTGTCCGAGGACGGCGAGGCCTGGTGGATTCCGGCCTGGGAATGGAACCGCGAGGAATACCTCTACAACCGCACCCGCATCGACGCGGTCGGCAGCGCCCAGACGCCGATGACGGTGCGCGGCGACAGCGGCCTGCACGTCTCGATCCACGAGGCGGCCCTGATCGACTACGCCGGCATGAACCTGCGCCGCGCCGAGGGGCTGAAGTTTCGCGCCCAGCTGACCCCCGGCCTAACCAACGCCGCCGTGGTGCGGCAAGCGCCCTTCCACACTCCGTGGCGCACCCTGCAGATCAGCGACAGCGCCGCCGGCCTGGTCGAATCCAGCCTGATCCTGAACCTGAACGAGCCCAACAAGCTGGGCGACGTCAGCTGGTTCAAGCCGATGAAATACCTCGGCGTCTGGTGGGAGATGCACCTGGAGCTGAA
>JALAGW010000349.1 GCA_022712235.1 Brevundimonas sp.
AGACTGACAGCACCGCCGTCCCCCTGATCAGAACTCCACCCCGGCCTGAGCCTTCACCCCGCTGCGGAAGGGATGTTTGACCATCTGCATGTCGGTGACGAGGTCCGCCGCCTCGATCAGGGCGTCCGGGGCGTTGCGGCCGGTGATGACGACGTGGGTGCCGGCCGGGCGGCCAGCCAGGCCCTCCAGCACCTCCTCGACCGGCAGGTAGTCGTAGCGCAGGGCGATGTTCAGCTCGTCGCAGACGACCATCTTCCATTCCGGGTCCATGATGCGGGCCTTGGCGGCTTCCCAGGCGCGGCGGACGTTGGCGATGTCGGCGGCGCGGTCCTGGGTGTCCCAGGTGAAGCCCTCGCCCATCGGCCGCATCTCGACCAGATCGGGGAAGCTGTCGAACAGGGTCTGTTCGCCCGTCTCCATCGCCCCCTTTATGAACTGGATGATCGACGTCTTCATGCCATGGCCGATCATGCGGCAGACCATGCCCATGGCCGCCGTCGACTTGCCCTTGCCGGTGCCGGTATGGACAATGATCAGGCCTCGTTCGACCGTCTTGCTCGCCATCATGCGAGCGCGGGCGGCCTGAACCTTCCTCATCTTCTCGGCGTGGCGGGCGTTCAGATCGGCTTCGGTCATAGGGATGCGGCTCCTTGGGACGACAGGTCGAGTTCGAAGGCCTCACCCCAAGCGGTCTCCGCACCCCGCCCGATGGCGGCGATGGCGCGGCTCATGGCCCCGTCGCGCATCAACAGGCGGTCGGCCAGGCTCACGATCAGAGGGTTCGGCGTGGCGGTCGGGGCGGCGGCGCGCAGGCGTTCAGCCCACCCCGTCTCCTGGCCCGGTTTTGAGCGAGCGCAGGCGATGACATAGGCCGCCGCCGTCGATCGGCTGACCCCCGCCCAGCAATGGATCAGCAGAGGCCGCGCTCCGTCCCAGCTTGCGGCGAAAGCCAACATGGCGGCGACATCCGCCTCGGCCGGCGGCGTCAGCCTGGCGCGTGGCTCGGCTATGTCGTTGAACCTGAGGTCCAGCCGATGCGGCGGGGCGTCTGTCAGCGGCGCGTCGATATGGCCCGGCGAGGCCAGGCTGATCAGATGCGACGGCCGATGTCGGGTCGCCAACTCGGCTACCTCATGCAGGGGCGCGACGATCAGCTTCATCCGACCGCCAAGCCAGAAACACCCAGCAGGAAGCCGACCTCGAACGCCTGTTCCACGGCGCCCAGCACATCTCCCGTGCGCCCCCCGATCAGCCGCCACGCCCGCCAGGCCGGAACCGCGCCGAACACCAGGCCCAGAGCCAAGCCGCTCGCCCCCGTAGCCGGCGAGAAGAAGGCCAAGGGCCACAATGCGATCAGAGCGGCCACGGTCAGTCCCAGCAGCGAGGCGCGATCCGGCCTGCCCTCCTTGGCCATGCCGGGATCGCCGCCATAGGGCATGACCGTCATGGCTCCTACCGCCGCCCCGCGTCCCAGCCCATGCGCCGCCAACAAGGCGACGGCTGCAAAGAAGGGCGAAAACTGCGCCAGCATGGCCAGGGCCGCCACGCGCAGAGCCAGCGTCAGCCCCAGCGCCAGCGCGCCATAAGAGCCCAGCCGACTGTCTTTCATGATCTCCAGGCGCCGTTGGCGGGTCAGCCCCCCGCCCAACCCGTCCGCCGTGTCGGCCAGACCGTCCTCGTGAAAGCCCCCGGTCAAGACGACCCCCGCGGCCACGGCCAGCAGCGCCGCGATCCACGGGCTCCAGACCTGGGCCGCGCCATAGAGGACCAGCGCTGCTGCACCGCCAACCAGTTGACCGACCAGCGGATAATAGCGCGCGCTCTGCTGTATCCATTCCGGTTGAAAACCGGCGAGTTGCGGCGTCGGAATGCGGGTCAGGAACTGAACCGCACAGACGAACAGGCGCGCTTCGCGCCGGATCAACCCGCCGCCTCCAGCACGTCGGCCAGTTCGGCGACCTCAGACAACAGGGCGCAGGCGGCCTGAACCAGAGGCACGGCCAGAAGCGCGCCGGTCCCCTCGCCCAGCCGCATGTCCAGTTGCAGCAGAGGCTGAGCGTCCAGGGCCTCCAGCATCAACCGATGACCCGCCTCGGCCGAGGCATGGGCGAACAGGCAATAGTCGTGTGTATTCGGCGCCAGGCGCACCGCCAGCAGGGCCGCCGCCGAGCCGATGAAACCATCAACCAGCACCGGAACCCCGACCCTGGCCGCCGCCAGAAGCGCCCCGGCCATCATGGCGATCTCATACCCGCCGAACTGGGTCAGAACCTCGAGCGGCGCTGTCGCGTCCGATCGCGCCGCCGCCTGGGCCAGAACGGCGCGCTTTCGCGCCATGCCCTCCGGCGAATGGCCCGCTCCCTGCCCCACGCAGTCGTCCAGCGGCGCGGGCGCCAGCCTGTGCATCAACAAGGCCGCCGAGGCGCTGTTGCCTATGCCCATTTCACCCAAGGCGATCAGGTCCGCGCCGTCGGCGATGGCGTCTGCGGCCACCCCCGCGCCAGCCAGCAAGGCGGCCTCGGCCTGAGCAGGCGTCATCGCAGGCTCTACCGCCGCGTCCTCTGTTCCAGACGCGACCTTGGCCTGAACCAGACCGGTACGCCCCGACAAGTCCGCCGCCACGCCCGCGTCGATCACCCGAACCTCGGCCCCGACCACGCGGGCGAAGGCGTTGGCGCTGGCCTTGCCCGCCAAAAGCGTATCAACCATGGCCACGGTGACGCCCGGGGGAAAAACCGCCACGCCCGAGCGCGTCAGGCCATGATCCCCCGCGAACACCAGAAGCACAGGTCGCCCCGCCGAGGGGCTCAGCCGTCCCTGGATCAAGCCCAACCTCAGCGCCAGTTCCTCGACCCGGCCGCGCGCGCCTGGCGGCTTGGCCTTGCCGTCCAATGCGGCTTTCAGCGCGCCCTGCAACGACCGATCCAGGACAGGCACGGTCAGAAGGTCGGTCAAATCACTCATGTCAGGCCTGCGATCCGGCTCAGCGCCGCAATGTCGAAATGCGTTTCCAGAACGGCGGCGATACGGTCCAGGGCCTGATCGACGCGAACGGTCTGATCGACGCCGTCCGACCTCGTTCCCAGTTCGGCCAACAGGGCCGCCCGCGCCTCGGGCCGGTCGAACAGTCCGTGGACATAGAGGCCCGTGATCTTGCCGTTCGTAGAGATCGCGCCGTGCGGTTGATCGCCGATGCGGGCTGCCGGACGTGCAGCGTCAGGGCCGTCGGTGCGGCCAATATGGATTTCATAACCTTCGAAGGCGCCGCCCGAGGACGCCATCCGTCCTTCGACGCGTCGCAAGCTCTTGTCCCCGGCCAGAACCGTTTCAACGTCCAGCAACCCGAGCCCCGGCGCCGACCCGGCGACGCCTTCGATCCCGTCGGGGTCGCTGATCGTCCGGCCCAGCATCTGATAGCCGCCGCAGATCCCCAGCACCGGTACGCCCTGACGCCGGGCCTGCAGTACCGCATGCGCCATGCCGCTCTCGCGCAGCCAGCCGAGGTCGCCGAGCGTATTTTTACTGCCCGGCAGGATCACCATATCCACGCCCACCAGCTCCTGCGGCTGGCGAACATAGCGGACGCGGACGTCCGGCTGCGCCGCCAGCGCGTTGAAATCGGTAAAATTGGAGATGTGCGGCACCTGAATCACGGCAATCTCAATATCGCGCCTGTCGGTGCGCAGATATTTCCCTTTTTGCAGCGCGACGCCGTCCTCATCTTCAAGATCGACATCCAGCCACGGCATGACGCCGAGCACCGGGACGCCGGTGAGCGCTTCTATCTGCTCGATCCCGGAATACAGCAGCGCCACGTCGCCGCGAAATTTATTAATAATCACGCCCTTGACCCGCGCGCGCTCGCGATCGTGCAGCAGCGCGAGCGTGCCGTAGATAGAGGCGAATACGCCGCCGCGATCGATATCCG
>JALAGW010000350.1 GCA_022712235.1 Brevundimonas sp.
GAGACCCCGACCGGGGCCCTGATCGATCCGGCCCTGGCCCCCTTCGTCAGGCCCATCTCTCCCGGCACGAACGCGGCCGACCTGGCCCTGATCCAGTCCTATGCGGGCCTGCCCGGCTTTCCCGCCACCTATCCGCTGGAGACCTATGGCGCCATCGTCGACATGCGATGGGTGAATACGGGGGCGGTCAAGGTCCGGGGCCTGGACCTCGAGGCCCGCTATCCGCTGCGCATCGCTGACGGGGAGCTGACACTGGAAGCCGCCGGGTCATGGCTGCTCGACTATGACGACCAGCCCACCCCGACCTCGGCGGTGCGGAGCGTCATCGGCCTGACCGGCTATCCGGGACGGCTGCGATCCCGGGCGGGCGGCGTCTGGTCCCGGGGACCCTGGTCGGCCGGGCTGCACTGGAGCCATTCGGCGCCGGGCCGGGACCGGCTGGGCGCCAGGGTGGGGGCCTGGGACAGCCTGGACGGTCGCATCGGCTGGTCCCCCGCCGGCGGTTCGGCCGCCGGGCTGGGGCTGGCGCTGACCGTCCAGAATCTCCTCGACGAAGATCCGCCCTTCCACGACGCCGCCTCCGGCTACGGCTTCGATCCGGGGCAGGGCAATCCGTTCGGCCGCGTCGTCGCCCTCCAGCTCATCCGACGCTGGTAGGGGGCGATGATGATCCGATCCATGAGGCGCCTCTTCGGCGCCGCGGCGGCCTTCGCCTGCCTGGTCTGCCTCCCGCCGCAAGCCCTGGCCGAAAGGGACCTCACGGTCGACGACATCGTCGCCCTGGAGGGCTTCGGGCGGGCGACCATCGCCCCGTCGGGCCGCTGGGCGGTCTATGAGAAGCGGGGCGCCTACGACACCATTCCCCGCTACGACTATGTCCAGCGCTCGACCTGGACCATCACCGACCTCTGGCGGGTCGATCTGCGGTCGGCCGCGCCGCGTCCGGAACGCCTTCTGCCCGACGAGCCCCTGGGCCTGCTGAGAGGCGACTGGTCGCCTGACGGCTCGCGCCTCACCGTCTTCCGGTTCGGGGATGATCGCTATGAACTCGGCGTGGCCGACGTCGCCGCCCGGCGTGTGAAATGGACGGGGCTGACCCCGGAGCTTCCCGGGAAGGGGGCGCCGGTTCACTGGACGCCCGAGGGAAGGCTGATCGTCGCCATCCGGCCGGACGGCAGCCTGCCCGCCCTCCTGGCCCACGCTGGCGCGCCTCAGAAGAAGACCAGCGAAGCCTGGCGCCGCACGTCGGAGGGTCGCGCCCCCTCGCGGACGGTTCTGGATACGGACAAGGGCGTGCCGGTCCCGGAGACAAGGCCGCCCGAAAACCGTCTGGTGGAGCTGGAGGTCGAGACCGGACGTGTTCTGAGGACCCTCTTCACCGGGACGGTGACGGATGTCGTCCTGTCGCCGGACGGGCTTGCCCTGGCGCTGCTCGCCGGCGCCGAGGCCCTTCCCCTGGGCGACCCTGTCGTCCAGTTCGACGAACCCTTCCGCCAGAGGTTGAGATTGATCCGCCTGTCCGACGGTCGCGAGATCCGGCCTGAAGCCCCGCTGGACGTGGGCGCCCAGATGCTCCGCTGGTCGCCCGATTCAAAAGCCCTGCTCTTCTGGGCGCGGGAGGACGACCAGGTCTGGGACAGGGGCGACCTGCGTTCGATGGACCTGGACGGTCGTTTGCGGACCTGGCCGTCGAATCTGGACCTGGGCGGCGACGCCAACATCCTGCGCGGCGTCCGGGCGGAATGGCTCGACGGCGCGCCGGTCGTGTACGGCCGCGCCCCCGACAGCCGTCGCCAGGACTGGCATCATCTCGACGGAAGCGGGGGGCGACGCGCCCTGACGACAGCCCTCGAGGCGGCTCCCTATCAACTGGCGGCGGCTCCGGGCGACGGAAGTCTGCGGCTGTTTGCGGACGGGGGCTATTGGCGGATGGACGCCCAGGGCCTGCGCCGGCTGAGCCCGCCGCAAACGACCCTCCGCCCCGTCATGGTCATTGATTCCGAACGCCCGCGCCGGGTCATCTGGGACACGCCCAGACGAACGACGACGGCCGCTCTCGCGGGAGGCCAGGTCATGGTGGCGAGCGACGCCGGGCTGGAAGCGGTGGGGGCCGCTGGAGACGAGGACACCCAGATCCTGGCTGCGTCGCCGGACGCGGTCCTGGTGCTGGAACGTGAGGAGATGGTGGAGACCCTGCGCCTGAGGCGTGGAGGGGAGGATGAGGCCCTGGACGTCGTGAACGAGGCCCGCGCCGACGTGAGCCTGATCCAGCCTGAATGGCTGGACCATGCCGACGGCCTGGGCGAACCCGGCCGTAGCACCCTCTTCCTGCCGCGCGGACCGGCGAAGGGCCTGATCGTCTCGGTCTACCCTGGCTATGTCGACGACGGGGCTTGGTATGGGCCGCTCGTGCTCACCTACAACGTCAGGGCGGCCGTCCTGGTCGGGGCGGGCTACGCCGTGCTCCATCCGGCCATGCCCTACGACCGGCCGGGAACGCGGAGCTGGACCTTTTTCGAGACCTCGATCGACCGGGCGGTGGACGCGGCCTTTGCGGCCCACCCTGAACTGCCGCGGAACCGGACGGCCATCTTCGGGCACAGCTTCGGCGGCTATATCGGGCTGGCGGTGGCGACCCGGTCGAAACGCTACCAATCCTATGTCCTGTCCTCGGCGCCGACCGACCTCTTCGCCCACTGGGGCGAATTCTCCCCGCCCACCCGCATCCTGCCGGAGAACGGCCTGGGCCTGAACATGCAGCAGGGATGGGTCGAGACGGGCCAGGGCGAGACCCACGCCACCCCCTGGGCGGCGCCCGAGGTCCTGATGCGGGAGAGCCCCTGGCTCAAGGCGGACCAGATAGGGGCGCCCGTCCTTCTGCTGACGGCGGACATGGATTTCGTGACCCTGTCGGGGTCTGAAAAGGTGTTCAGCGCCATGGCGCGACTGGGTGGTCGGGCCCGGTTGGTCACCTATTGGGGCGAGCATCATGCCCGCTGGAGCCCGGCCAATATCCGGGACCAGTACGACCAGATCTTCGACTGGCTCGACGAGACCTTGCCTCCGTCGACGGCGGAAGTCGTCACCCCTGTCGCCGCATCGGTCCCTGGGACGACAGGCGACCCTCCCAGGTCCGCACCCAGCCCTCATAGGCTGCAGCCGCCAGGATCGCCGCATAGCGGCCGCGCCAGATGAGGCTGTCGCGCCTGAGAAGGCGATCCGCAGCCTCGGGGTCGATCACCTCCAGGTCGGCCAGGCGGCCTTGGATCAGCCAGGGACGCAGGAAGTCCAGGTTGTCGAGGATGAGCTTGCCGTAGAGCCGGCTCATGTCGCCCTTTGACCGCCGTTCGAGGATCTCGGACGGCAGGCGGTCGCGGAAGGCGTAGCGGGCCAGGCCGCGATCGCGACCGTCAAGGGCGAGGATGGCGGACGGGGTGGCGAGGCAGGTCTCGACGACCGGCTGGGCGCAGAGCGGATGACGGACGTCGATCGCCTCCGTCAGCCGCGACGGTCCGTGACGGGAGATGTTGTCGGTCACGCCGGTGATCTGCATGGCCTTGGCGGGGCCGAACTCAGCGCAGCGGCGACGCCACTGGGCGAGCGCGGCGCCCTCCAGGTCGGGCGGAAGCAGGCCGTCGTCGCGTTCGGGAGCCGCCGCGACGCCGCGCCGCGCCCGCCGCGCCTCGGCGGCCAGTGTCCAGAGGGATTTCTCGCTGGCCATGGCGATGGCGCGCGCTCGTCGGGACAGGAGGGTCGACCAGCCCTGGCTGAACCTGAGGTCGGAGAAGACGTCGCCGCCCGCGCCCTGCATCAGGACAGAGTCCCCGCCCTTGCCCGTCATGAGGGCGCGGGCGCCCGCGGCCTGCAGCTGTCGGACCCATTCGAGATCATGGGCCGTGTCGAGGGCGGCGAGGCCCGGTCGGAAGCCGCCGTTGACGGACTGGTAGAGGGCGGCGCTCAAGGGGGCGGTGCGGTGCGGCACGCGCAGCGGCGTCACGCCAAGATGTTGGGACAGGGGCGTGACCCAGCGCGCCTCGTCGGATTCGGGGGTGACGCCATAGGCGTTGAGCCAGAGCCGGATATCGAGGGCGGGGGACGCGACCAGACAGGCGGCCACCAGGCTGGAATCCAACCCGCCGGACATCTCCGCCGCCAGAGGGCCCGGGAGGCCGGCGAGGGCTTCAACGACCTCTTCGAGGGCGCTGCGGAGCCGATCGGCCGCCGGGTCGACGGCCTGGCGCGGATCGAGACTGTCGCGGGCGAAGTCCGTCGCCGCCCAGAGGCTGACGGCGGAGCGGTCCAGGGGAAGGGGCTGCAGGGCGCCGGGAGCGACGGCGACGGGTCCGTCAAGGAGGAGGGCGCCCGCCGCCAGTTGGGGACTGCGGAGCGCGGCCGCGACGCGGTCGGTGTTGATGCGCCATCCCGGCCGGGCGCAGGCGATCAGCCAGTCTGGCGCGGACGAGGCGATGATGAGCAGGTCGTCCTGGGACCAGGCGACGCAATCCAGGGCGCCCGAAGGGTCGCGGAGGACGGCGTCCGGTCGGCCTCGTCCGTCGAACCGTACGCCGACATAGCGACCCCAGAGACGGGCCAGCATCTTCCGTTCATAGGCCCAGGCGGAATCGTCGTGACGCGGAAAGACGGGTCGCCGGCGATCGAAGACGTCGCCCACCAGCGTCCATCCGCCGACATCGCGGACACGGGGCGGAGATGCGCCGGACAGGCCGATCCCGGCCGCGGGGCTGAGGTCCGAAAGCGACAGGCCGGCCGCGATGGCGGCGGACCGGAGCGTCGAGGCGGCGGCCGTCGCCCGGGGGGCGTCCGTCAGGCGGCAGACCAGGAGGTAGTCGCCCATCCTAGACCGCCCTTATGGGGGTATAGCCGCGCACCCGGTCCAGCACATCCCCGCCCACCAGATCGCCCAGCAGAAACCAGCAATGCGCGGCGAAGGGCCAGGTGCGCACGCCGAAGACCCAGACCGGGGCGAAACCCTCGTGATGCAGCAGGCGTCGCAGTCCGTAGGCGCGATGCAAGCATTCCCCCTCGAAGGGGATGAAGGGGGCGACGAGGCGGGCGGCGCCGATCAGCCGGGACAGCCGCGCCTCGTCGGGCGCTGCGGCGCCGGCGGTCGGGGCGAGGGGGGCGGAGAGCGACGACAGGGAATGATTGTGAAAGGCGGCGGTGGCGGCGGCGAGGAC
>JALAGW010000351.1 GCA_022712235.1 Brevundimonas sp.
GGCCATCCTGACCCCCGCCAAGGTGGTCCGCTCATATTCACAGTACAACGAGACCAGTTTCGGAGAATTCCTGGTAAAGGCGCCGTCGTCGGACCAGTTCGACAATCCGCTGCAGATCCTGCCCGAGGACGGCAAGACCTTCATCCTGGCCCTGACGCCGCCCAAGGCGGACAGCGATCGCCCTGTCTTCTCGTTCAAAGGCGAGGGGCGGTTCGACGCCGCCGAAGGCGGGTTGGGCGGCGCGCTGGCGGTTGTGGCCGGCTCCTACTACGGCAGCCAGGACTATACGCTCGAGATTCTTGCTGACGGCGCGACCGGATCTGAAAAATCCCTGTCGCTCTATGCGTCGGATCTGAACGCGGTCGGCGCGCGGATCATGACCCTGGGCGGCGTGGCGCACCGGGTGTCGACCAACCTCTCGACCAGCATTCAGGTCCTGGTCGGCGCCGGCATGCCCAACCAGCCCAACTTCAGCTACGTGGGCTTTGGCGGCATCGCGGTGCGCGAGGGCGCGGTGCTGGAAGGCCCGCAAGTCCTGCTGATCGCTGATCGCAACGCCGATGTTCTGGTCGAGAGCGGGGCGCGGATCACGACCCTGGGCAAGGGCGATCCCGCATTCGACTCGACCATGGGCTACACCTTGATGGCCAACAACGTGAACCTGCTGGCCGTGTCGAACGGCCTGCTGGAGTTCACCAGCAGCAACACCACCACCGGAAGCACCGGCGTCATCACGGTCGAGGACGGCGCCTCTCTTTATTCGGACGGGACGCTCAGCTTCGTCACTCCCGGCGCTGTCAGCCTGGGTGAGAACGTCAACTATGGCGCCCGCTATCTGGCCTTCGCCTCGGGCGCGGTGAACATCGGGACCAGCCAGGCGCTGGGCCAGGCCGCGGCGGAGGGCGTCCTGCCGTCGGGCATCGCGCTCAATCAGTCGGTGCTGGACCGCCTGATGGCGGGCGACCAGAGCACCGGCGCGCCCAGGCTGGAGCGGCTGATCCTGTCAGCCAGTCAGTCGGTCAACTTCTATGGCTCGGTCAGCCTCGACACCCGCGATGCCGCCACCGGGGTTTCCAACCTGCAACTGGTGTTGAACACGCCCGCTCTTTACGGCGCGGGCGGGGCGGGCGATGTGGCCCAGATCACGACCGGAACCCTGGTCTGGAACGGGGTTCTGGGGACCCAGGGCGACCAATGGAACCCGACCATCATCACCGGTCTGCCGGGCGCGCCGATACATGGCGGACCGGGCGAGGGACTGGGGACGCTGAACCTGATCGCCGACCGCATCGTCCTGGGCTATCAGGACGGCTTGGCCATCAGCGCCAACCTGCCGCTGAACCGATTGGCTCTGGGCTTCAGCACCGTCAATCTGACGGCGTCGCAACGCATCGAGGCGAACCACAGGGGCGAGCTGGCCGTCTATCAGTCGCAGGCCGTCTATGGTCAGGCGGGGCAGGGCGGCACTCTGAACCTGACCACGCCGATGTTGACCGGTCAGGCTGGATCTAGCCTGCATTACAAGGCGGGCGGCGCGATCAACCTGACCGCCCCGGCGGGCGCCACGACGGCCGAGGTCGCCAAGCCGCAACTGGGCGCCGAGATCAAGATGACCGCCGCCAGCATCACGGCGGACACCGCCATCGCCCTGCCCAGCGGCCGACTGGTCCTGACCGCGACTGAAGGCGATGTCGTCCTGGGTCAGAACGCGCGCCTCGACATGGCGGGCAAGGCGACCGACTTCTTCGAGGAGACCCGCTACAGCTGGGGCGGCGACGTCGAGCTGGAAAGCGCCAAGGGCGACGTTGTCCTGTCTGAGGGCTCGAGGCTCGACCTCAGCGCCGACTATAACCACGCCGGCACGCTGAAGATCACGGCGCTGAACGGCCAGGCGATCCTGGACGGGGCGATCGAGGCCCGCGCCCGAAACGGCGACAAGGCGCCCGACGCCTCGCTGCGCAACGGCTCCATCGACATCCGCGCCAATGTGGTCAGCGACTTCAAGGATCTGAACGAGCGCCTGACCGAGAGCGGCGTCACTGAGAGCCGCAGCTTCGTCATCAAGACCGGTGATCTGGTCATCGGCGACGAGGTCAAGGCGCGTCATGTGACGATCGCGGCGGACGGCGGCGACCTGATCGTGAACGGCCGCATCGACGCCAGCGGCGCGCGTCCGGGTTCGATCCGTCTGTCGGCGCGCGACGACCTGACCCTGGCCGGGACGGCGGGGCTGGACGCCAGCGCCGACACCCTGGTGGTCGACGGCTACGGCGCGCCCATCGAAGCCTCGAACCGCGCTCACATCGAGCTGGGCAGCAAGGCCGGGACCCTGACACTGGCTTCGGGCGCGACGCTGGATCTTTCGTCGCCGGACGGCGTCAATCGCGGCCGCGTCGAGTTGAACGCCTCGCGTCTGGGCAGCGACGACATCGCCATCGAGGCGGGCGGGGCATTGACGATCAAGGGGGCCGACAGCCTGTCGGTCAACGGCTTCCGCACCTATCAACCGGCGGGCGGGGTGATCAACCAGGCCCTGATGGACGACATCCATCTGGACAGCGCGGCCTTCATCGACGCCGCCATCGCCAATCAGGCCCTGCTGAGGCGTCTGGCGGGACTGCGCGCCTATCAGGACGCCTTCCACCTGCGTCCCGGCGTCGAGCTGACCAGCGCGTCGGGCCAGGGTCTGAGCGTGTCGGGCGACCTGAACCTGGCCGGCTATCGCTACGCCAGTCTGAACGCCGACACCCAGATGACGGGCGTCTATGGCTCGGGCGAGGCGGGAGTCCTGCTGGTCCGCGCCGCCGACGACCTGAACATCTACGGCAGCATCACCGACGGCTTCGGCGAGCCCGCGCGCACGCCGGACGACAACGGCTGGGTGCTCTATGGAACCAGCGAAGCGGGCGGCGTCGGCGCCTGGCCGGCCGACCACCAGTTGTCGGCCCCGGTCAAGCTGGCCGCCGGCGCCAGCTTCCCGAGGGGCGTCAAGCTGACCTTCGACGCGCCGGTCGACGGCTTCACCGTCATGGGCAACACTCTGATCGGCGCCGAGACGCGTCTGGCCCAGGCCGTGACCCTGCCTCAGGACTGGGTGACCACCTCGACCATTCACCTGCCGGACGGCGGCGTCATCGCGCGGGGAACCATCCTTGAGGCCGGGATGGTCCTGCCTGCCGACGCGCGGCTGGAGAAGGGAGCCATGTTCCCCATGGCCGTCGCCCTGCAAGCGACGACCTGGCCCAAGGACACGCCCTTGCCGGCGCTGTTGAAGCTGTCGTCGGCGACCCAACTGAGGGCGGGCGACATCATCCCGCGCAGCAGCACGGTTTTGATCGCCGGTTTGACGGGACTGCAGAGCGAACCGGTGGTCCTGGACGCGCAGCACACCCTGATTGGCGGTGCGGACGGCAATGCGACCACCATTCCCGGCGGCGCCGCCTCGACCGTAGTGCTCGACTTCGACATCGAGGTGCGGAACTTCACAACGATCCGCACAGGCGTCGTCATTCCGTTCGGGTTCGTCTCCACGACCATCGCCACCTCGCGCAGCGGTCCGTGGACTGTTCCCGTGGACATCTGGGCCAGCAAGGCCGCTTTTGAGGCCGGTGCGGCTCCGGTGCATCGCAAGGGCGATGTCATGAAGGTCGGCCAGTTCGTTCGCTCCAACACCTATTGGGGGGCAGGCGCGGTCATACCGACGGCTCTGGGCGCGACACGCGGCATTGCGTCGACGGTCATTCCGGCGGGCACGCCGATGAACGTCTTCTCGACCGATGTTTCGCTGAACAGCAATGTGACGGTGAATGCGGGGACCTTGATCCCGGCCGGCGTGAACCTTCAGCTTCTGGGCGCCGACGAACCGCAGAATACCCGCCCTGTTCAGGCTGACGGCACGCAGGGGCGGATCTGGGCCGTGGCGCCCATGCTGGCGGCGGGCTCGCAATCCTGGTCGATGCGGTTTGTCGCCGGTGCGGACATCGCCTCGTCGGACGGGCGCACCTTGCGCGCGGCGACCGATCTGGCCAGCGCGGGCCATTCCGGCGACTTGACCCTGTCGGATCGTCACTACGTCAACCCGCAGGCCACGACGGCGGACGGCTTCTCCGCCATCTGGCTGAACGGCCTGAAGCTGATGCAGAATTTCAGCGTCATCCGCACCGGGGTGGGGTCGCTGGATCTGCTGGCGGGCGGCGACTACGAGCAGATGTCGCTCTATGGCGTTTATACGGCGGGCACGCCCTCGGCCGAGATCGGCGGGCTGACGCTGGACGGCCACAACGTCTTCAACCAGCCGCGCGCCGTCCTGGCGGGGGCCAGTCATCTGGCCAATCCGTGGATCGGCGCGAACTTCGACGGCTACGCCGCCTCCATCCAGGACTATCAGGCCTGGTATCCCGAGCACGGCGGCGACCTGACC
>JALAGW010000352.1 GCA_022712235.1 Brevundimonas sp.
GGCTTGCCAGACTGGAGGTGTGCTCACCACACCTTCGCTATCGCAAAGGGTTCGCCCCCAAGGGGAAAGAGAGGTTGTTATAGCGGCTGCATTAACAATCTAAGGGTGTAATACCTGCACTCGGTAATCACCGTTTTTTTGGAGGGGTTGTAATGAACGCTTTGAAATACGCCATGCTCGGCATGACTACCGCCGCAGCAATGATCATGATGCCTAGCTTCGCCACAGCGCAGGACATGATTGTGATCGATAAGGAATGGGCCTGTTAATATGACAAGGTCACATTAGAGCTAAAGTACTGTCAGTGGGAGTAATTTTGTAATCATTAGGTGGGATTAATGCTCCGCCTAATGATTTCTTTATTCAGAAGAGAGTTCGGTCGTGAGATTATTTGTGATAATATCTTCAGGAATTGCTTTGTCGGCTTGCGTTCACGCCAGCAAGGATATTAATGAATCTGATCGACCATTCATTTGCTCATCTGGAGGGGCCGCAGTCTATTTTAAAGACAACAGTTCCACCCTCGCTCCATTAAGCGCCAAAAGTCTGTGGTGGCCGGCTATGGCAGCCCATGAATGTAGGATTGATTCTGTCACGGTAATCGGTCTGCCGCAGCCAGGACCTATAGGACTGGATCATCAGCGGGCTGAAACTTTAGCGACTGTATTGAAGCTGTACGGACTTCCCGAGGCCACTTTTGAAGTAGGTGATGAAGCTGATCGTAGAAGACCTCAAGTCGCTCTTGATGCCGCACCTCGGCGCTAATTGCGCCGGTAATCCCTAATTGCCGGACAGCGCGAAGCAGCTTTGAGCGTCCGCAATGGGTCGATAGCGGACTTTGGCGCTCGAGCCTGCCCCGCCGTCATCCCGGCCGCAGCGGAGCGAAGAGCCGGGACCCAGGCGCCTGGACCTGCCGGGACCCAGCCTGTGATCCGCCGCCTGGTCCCGGGTTTTGCTGCGCAGCCCCGGGATGACGGCGGTGCGGGCTCAGGCCGCGTGCAGTTCCTGCTTCACGCGTTCGGCCAGGGTCTTGATGTCCAGGGGCTTGGGCAGGAAGGAGACGCCGGTCTCGTCCTGCAGCAGGTCCGAGAAGTCGCTCTCGGCATAGCCCGAGATGAACATGACCGGGGCGTCGCCCAGATAGGGCCGCGCCTTGCGCAGCAGGGACGGACCGTCCAGCCCCGGCATGATGACGTCGGAGATCATCATGTCGATCTGACCCGCCCATTCCTCGGCCAGGGTCAGGGCCTCCTCGCCGTCGCAGGCCTCGATCACCTCATAGCCGCGCTGGCGCAGCAGACGGGCGGCGATGCCGCGCACGGCGGCCTCGTCCTCGACGAACAGGATGCGGCCCGCGCCGGACAGGTCGCGCGGCGCGGCCTTGACCGCCTTCTCGACCACAGGGGCGGCGACCAGTTCCTCGGCCGAGGCGGCGGGCAGGAAGATGCGGAAGGCGGCGCCTGCTCCTTCAAGGTTGATGACGCTGATGTGGCCGCCCGCCTGCTGGACGATGCCGTAAACGGTGGCCAGGCCCATGCCGGTGCCTTCGTTGACCGCCTTGGTGGTGAAGAAGGGCTCGAAGATCTTGTCCAGCAGTTCGGGCGGCACGCCGGGGCCGGTGTCGGACACCTCGATCAGGGCGATCTCGCCCGCGGCCTCGCGCCAGCCCATGTCGCGGGCCTGGGCCTCGGTCAGGCGGCGGGTCTTGATGGTGACCACGCCCGCGCCCGGCTCGACCACGCCGCGCATGGCGTCGCGGGCGTTGACGGCCAGGTTCATCACCGCCGTCTCCAATTGGCTCTTGTCGGCCAGAACCAGAGGCAGGTCGCGGCCGTAGTCGGTCTCCAGACGCACGTCCTCGCGCAGCAGGCGGCGCAGCAGAACAGCGAACTCGCCCACCAGCTCGCCCAGATCCAGCCGCTAGCGCCGCACCGTGGACTTGCGCGAGAAGGCCAGCAGCTTGCGCACTAGGTCGGCGGCGCGGATGCCGGTCTGGCGGATCTGGTTCAGGCCGTCATAGGAGGGGTCGCCGACCGGGTGACGTTCCAGCAGCTCGGACAGCTGCATCTGGATGGCGGTCAGCAGGTTGTTGAAATCGTGAGCCACGCCGCCCGCCAGCTGGCCCACGGCCTGCATCTTCTGGGCCTGCGACAGCTGCAGCTCCATCGACTTCTGCGACGAGACGTCGAACAGCCAGACGCGGCGCTTGTCGCCCTCGGGCGCGACATAGAGGTGCAGGTGGCGGTCGGGATAGGCGCGGGCGACCAGCTCGATCGGGCCCGAAGACCCGGCGGCCAGCTTGGCCTTGGCCTCGGTCACGCCCGCCAGGTCGAACAGATGGCCAAAGGCGGCGTCGCCGGACGCGGCCGGGCCGGTCAGGACGGCCAGGGCGGCGTTGGAATCCTCGGCCTTGCCCGCGAACAGGTCGTCGCCGGCGATGACGGTCGAGCCGAAGGGAGCGCCGGCGGCCATGGCGCGGGCCTCGCCGCTGACCTTGGTCGTGGCGGCGACAGGCGCGGCCTGCGGCACCGGCAGGACGGCGTCGGGCGCGGCGCGGACCAGGAAACGCCCCTGCCCCGCCTGACCGATCAGGACCTCGATCTCGCGGGCGCCGATCTGGACGATGGCGCGGCCCTGATGACCCTCGCGGGCCTGGGCGAAGGCCATGTAGAGGGCCTGTGCGGACTTGCCGCGCGGAAGGGCGGTGACGGCGCCGTTCTCCTCGGCCCAGGCGCCGTTGTAGGCCAGGACCTGACCGGACGGCCAGACCAGGGCGGCCGGCTCGGCCATGGCGTCCAGCATCTCGACCGCCGTGTCGCCGTGGGCGCGGCGCACCTCGGCCCGACCGAAGGCGAACAGCCAGATCAGGGCCGTGGCCCCCGCCGCGAAGATCAGGATCAGACCCGGCGCCGTCATCGCATTGGCGCGAAACGCCGGATAGACCATGGCCGCGAAGGCCAGGGCGAAGCCGAGCGCCATCACCACCAGCAGGGGATCAAAGGTCGGACGGCGCGTGTTCGCCGCCTTCGGCCGGGAAATCGTCATGGCGTCCTGCCCGCGCGAATCAGTGGTGGTCAGCATTTCGGAGGTCGTTCGTGCGCCCTAACGAGAGAGCGATCCTCCCCTGCAACGCGGGGGAGGGGGACCA
>JALAGW010000353.1 GCA_022712235.1 Brevundimonas sp.
CCCCGAGGGCGGGACCATCGTGTGGGCAACTTTCGCCTTCTCGGGCGCCGCCACGCCGACCGTGCGGGTGAGGATCGCTGGGCGCGAGGTCTCGGCCCTGATCGATAGCGGCGCCCAGTATTCGGTGATCGACCGGGGGTTGGTCGAGGCCCTGGGCCTGACCACCTTTTTCGACATGCCGATGGTGGCCTATGGCGTGGGCGGTCAGCCCCAGGTCGGACGCGGGGTCACGCTGGAGCTGACCGTCGGATCGCTGGCGGTCGGAGGGTTGCGCGCGGCCATTCTCGACCTGGGGCCGTTGGCGGAAGAGGCGGGTCTGGGCGCGCCTCTGGTGCTGGGGCAGGACCTTCTGAGCGAGGCGGTGCTGGACCTCGACATGAAACGTCGTTGCGCGCGTCTGGTCGATCCGGCGGTGCATGTGGTTGCGCCATCCTTGCGGCCCGTGACGGTCAGGCGCAGCGGCACGGCCCTGACCGCCGAGGTCACGGTCGAGGGAGCGGTGATGCGGGCGGTAGTCGATACCGGATTCTCATCCCTGATTGCCCTCAGCCAGGGCGCGGCCGCGGCGGCGGGCCTGCTGGACGGGCGTGCCGAGACGGCCGGGTCCAGCATCGTTCTGGGCGGCGTCGCGCGGGCGCGGGTGATCGAGGCGAAGACCGTGACCTTTGGCGACGACCTGTGGCGCAGGGTGGCGACGCCGGTTTTCGCGGATTCGCCCCTACCCAACTATCCCGACGCCCTGCTGGGTGTGGCGGCGTTCGAGAAACGCGAGGTGGCGCTGGATCTGGGGCGGGGGCGGCTGCACATTGCGCCCATGATGGATCTGACCGTCGGTTAGGATTCATATTTTTTACAATTGACGCCTTTGCCCTGGCGGGAGAGAGCGCTAACGGCTCGAATCATGTTCGATGTCTCTATGGGCGCGCGTGTCGCTTCGCCTCAGCGCATGGATAGCCTGGACCTGCTGAGAGGGTTCGCTCTGTGCGGCATCCTGCTGGTCAACATCATCTCCATGGGCGGTATTTGGGAAGCCTATGTCCCGCAGACGGCGCCTAGTCTCGGCAATCCCGACTGGATGGCCTGGCTGGTGCAGCATGTCTTTCTGCAAGGGTCGATGCGGGGGCTGTTCACCCTGCTGTTCGGCGCGGGGATGCTGCTGATCACCCTGCGCGGCGACGGCGGCAAGGGCACGATCGAGGCGGCGGACGTCTATTTTCGACGCTGCATGACCCTGTTGGTGCTGGGGATCGGCAATGTCACTATCCTGCTGTTTCCGGGCGACATTCTCTACGTCTATGGCCTGTCCGGCTTCTTCCTGTTCGCCTTTCGGGCGGCGCGGCCGCGCACCCTGATCCTTGTGTCTGTGCTGCTGATCGCCTTGCTGACGGGCATTCAGGGAGCCAGCGCTTACAAGCGGGCGATGGAGACGCGCGAGGGGCGGGCGGTGGCCGAGAGCCATCTCTCTGTCGATCGCCTGAACCCGAAGCAGCGCGAATCGCTGGACGCCTACCAGGCGGCGGTCGCCGCGCGCCAGCCGTCGCCGGAAGCCCGTCTGGAGCAGGCTCAACTTCGCACCGGGGGTCCATTGGGGCTGCTGAAGTGGAGCGTCCACACCTGGATCGAGTACGCGGCCTCCAGCTACACCATCATCCTGGTCATGGAGTGCGTGGCCTTCATGCTGCTGGGCATGGCCCTGTTCAAGCTGGGGGTGCTGAGCGGAGCGCGGTCGCTGCGCTTCTATCTGCTGCTGATGGCGGCGGGCTATGTGGTGGGGCTGACCATCAACGGCGCCCAGGCGGCTTCGCTGTGGCGCAACGACTTCTCGCCGGAGCTGTGGCTGACGCGCGGCAGCTATGAACTGGGGCGCCTGGGCATGACCCTGGGCCATGTGGGCCTGATCCTGACCCTGTGGAAGCTGAACGCCTTTGGCTTTATCGGCACGGGGCTGAAGGCCATGGGGCGGATGGCGCTGAGCAACTATCTGGCCCAGTCGGCCATCACCTCGTTGTTGTTCTACGGCCTGCACCTGTGGGGACGGTTCGACTGGTGGACCCTGTGGGGCATCGCGGTCGTCATCTGGGTGGTGCTGGCGATCAGCAGCCTGGTCTGGCTGCGCGCCTTCGCCTTCGGGCCGATGGAGTGGGCGCTGCGACTGATCGCCTATGGCCAGGTTCCGCCGATCCGCCGCGCTCCGCGGGTCACAGCCCCCTGAAGGTGTCGCACGAGGCCGGATCGCCGGTCTGATAGCCGCGCTGCAACCATTCGACCCGTTGCGCCGAGGAGCCGTGGGTGAAGCTTTCGGGCGAGACGCGTCCGCCGCCGCGGCGTTGCAGGGTGTCGTCGCCGATGGCCTGGGCGGTCTTCATGCCTTCTTCCAGATCGCCGGGCTCCAGCGCCACCTGACCGTTCGACACGGCGGCGGCGTTTCTGGCCCAGACGCCGGCGTAGCAGTCGGCCTGGAGCTCCAGAGCCACAGAATACTTGTTGCCCTCGGCCTGTGAGCGCGCCGATTGCTGGGCGCGCTGAACCTGATCGCTGGCGCCGGTCAGGTTCTGGACATGGTGGCCGAACTCATGGGCGATGACATAGGCCTTGGCGAAGTCGGCGCCCGAGGCCCCCAGCCTGGTCTCCATCTCGCGCCAGAACGACAGGTCGAGGTAAACCTTCTGGTCGGCCGGGCAGTAGAAGGGGCCCATGGCCGACTGACCCATGCCGCAGCCGGTCTGAGTGCCCTGTTCATAGAGGACCGTGGTCGGCGGAGTGTAGCCGCGCAGCTTGGTCTTCCAGACCTCGTTGATGTTGTTGCCGACCACATCGACGAACTGACCCGCCTGGTCCTCGGGCGTGCCCAACTGGCCGGATTGCTGGCCCTGGCTGGCGGTGCCGAACTGGCTGGCGACCTGCTGGGTGGTGTTGGGGTCGATGCCGAAAACGAAATAGCCGATGGCGGCCAGCACCAGAACGCCGATGCCGCCGCCGGCGACGGCGCCGCCGCCCATGCCGCGTCGATCCTCGATACCGCCGCCGCGCCGTCCGCCCTGCCAACGCATGATGTCGTCTCCGCCCTTAATCCTCGCCCGAAGCTAGGCGAAAACGCGGGGGGCAGGGAAGGGTTGCAATTGTAACGGGCGGTCTGTGCGGGGGGCGGTCCAGCCAGGCGTCGATCTCGGTGACGCCGCGCACCACATCCTCGCGCCGGGCGGTCTGGGCCTCGCGGGCCTGCCGCTCCCGTTCCAGCGTGCGCGGGGCATAGGCCGTTTGCGGGGGCAGGGGCGGCGTCGGCTGACGTGCGGCCTCAAGCTGCTGGATGGTCAGTTGGGTCTGCAACCGTTGCTGCTGGGCCAGGGCTTCGCGCTCGGCGGCTTGATTGCGCAGGCGGTCCATCTCGATCCGGTGCTGATCAGCGATGGCAGAGCCGGGGTCGTAGCCGGGCGGCGGCGGCCCCGGCCAGCCGGGCCAGGTCTGGGCGGCCGCCGCCAGAGGCACGGCGACCAGCAGCAGCAGGGTCATGAGGATCAGGCGGCGCATGAGCGAAACATGGGCGCCCGTCCGCCCTGCGCCAAGCGTGGCCCTAGATGGCGAAGCTGACGCCGCAGCCGCAAGAGGACGAGGCGTTGGGGTTGCGCACCACGAATTGCGCGCCGGCCAGTTCGTCGACGAAGGCGATCTCGGAGCCCTTGAGGAAGGGGATGGAGACCGGATCGATCACCGCCGCCTGACCGTCGCGACGCACGACCAGATCATCGGGCTCGGGCGCGTCGACCAGTTCCAGCCGGTACTGGAAGCCCGAGCAGCCGCCGCCGTCGACGGCGACGCGCAGCATGACCGGCTTGCCCTCGACCTCGGCCAGCTTGGCCAGACGTTTCGCCGCGCTTTCGGCCAGGACGATGCCTTCCGGGGCGCGGGAGGAAACCGAAAGCGACAGGTCGCGGGCTGATTCTGTGGATTGGACGGTGCTCACGGCTCTCTATATGAGGAGCTGACAGGCGTTCGCAAAGGCCGGTGTCGCAATAGAAGTGCTGTCCGCCTTGAGCCAGACCCGCGCGTCCTTCGCCGAAGACCCCGCCGCCAGCCGCGGCCGCCATGTTTTCGAGCCCGCCAGCCGCACCCGCACCCCCTTCGCCCGCGACCGCGACCGCATCATTCACGCCACGGCGTTTCGCCGCCTGAAGGAGAAGACCCAGGTCTTCGTGGCGCATGAGGGCGACCACTATCGCACCCGCCTGACCCACAGTCTGGAAGTGGCCCAGATCGCTCGGTCGCTGGCCCACGCCCTGCGGCTGGACGATGATCTGGCCGAGACCATCGCCCTGGCCCACGACCTGGGCCACCCGCCCTTCGCCCACGCCGGCGAGGACGAGCTGCAGGCCCAGATGGCCGACTACGGCGGCTTTGATCACAACGTGCAGAGCTTCCGCGTCATCACCGAGCTGGAGGTGCGCTATCCCAAGTTCCCCGGTCTGAACCTCAGCTGGGAAACGGTTGAGGGCGTCATCAAGCACAATGGGCCGGTGATGCATCACCTGGCCGCCCCGGCGTGGAAGACGGTCGCGGCCTACGCCCCCGGCGGGACGGCGAACTGGGACCTGAGGCTCGACACCTTCGCCTCGCTGGAGGCCCAGTGCGCGGCCATCGCCGACGACATCGCCTATAACAACCACGACGTGGACGACGGGGTGCAGGCGGGGCTGTTCACCCTGGCCGATCTGGCCGAGGTGCCCCTGATCGGCCCCTGCCTGGCCGAGGTGCGTCGCGACTGGCCCGCCCTGGACGACCGCATGGTGCGGCTGGAGGCCGTGCGCCGCATGATCGGCATCATGGTCGACGACGTTCTGGCCGAGACCGGGCGGCGGCTCGCCGCGCACCGCATCGTCACCGTCGAGGACGTGCGTCTGGCCCCGCAGATGATGGTGCAGTTCTCGCCGCAGATGATGGCGGACCTGGGCGTGCTGCGCCGTTTCCTGTTCGAGCGGATGTATCGCCACTACCGGGTCAACCGCACCCGCAGTCAGGCGCGCCGCGTCCTGTCGCAGCTGTTCCACCTGTTCATGGAGGAGCCCGAGGTCATGCCGCCCGAATGGTCGGCCCCGGCCCTGTCGGAGGACCCGGTCAAGCGGGCGCGGGCGGTGTGCGACTATATCGCCGGCATGACCGATCGCTACGCCATCGAGGTCCACGGCAAGCTGTTCAGCCTCGACCTGGCGCTTGATCTGTGATTCGAAAGCGGCCACGGGCGGGTTAGACTGATGCTTCCCGGCGCCGATTCGCGCGGGGCCGATCCAGAAAGCGCGACCCATGTCCTACGACGACGATCACCGAGGCAACCCCAACGCCGGCCGCGAGCGGGGGGCCTATACGCCGCCCACCGACGACGACCTGCCGTTCGAGCGTCGCAGCTATGATCCGCGTCGCGCCCCGGCGGCCAAGTCGCCGCCGATCACCCTGATCATCAGCGCCGTCGTCCTGCTGCTGCTGATCGGGGCGGTGGTGGTCTTCTATCGTTCGGGCGTGCGTTCCTCGACCGACGCCCCGCCCGCCGTCGGCACGCCGGTTGAAAGCATGAAGGTCGAGGCGCCGCTGGCCGCCCAGCCGATCGCCCCGGAAGCCGGCGTGCGCGTCTATCGCGACGGCGGCGAGGCGGCGGACGCCGTCCCCACCTTCACCCCTGGCCCGGAAGCCGTCGAGCCGCGCCCCGCGCCCCAGCCTCTGCCCGCCGCGCCGGTCGCCACGGGCGCCCTGCCGCCGGCCGCCCCTGCCGCGACGACGCCTTCGGCTCCGGCCAAGGCTGCGCCTGTATCCCCCGCTCCGGCGCCCAAGGCGACGCCTGCGCCCGCTCCGGCCGCGCCTGTTGCAGGCGGTTCGTCCGGCGTGCAGATCGGCGCCTTCTCCTCGACGGCCATCGCCGACCGTGAGTATGCCGCCGTCGCCGCCCGCTTCGGCCAATACGCCTCGGGCGCTGAAAAGCGCGTGCAGGAAGTCACCACCGCCAACGGCTCGACCGTCTATCGCACCACCTTCACCGGCATGAGCCGCGAACGCGCCGTCGCCTTCTGCAATGCGCTGAAGGCCGCGGGCCGCGACTGCATCGTCCGCTAAGACGAGCCGGAAAGAAGACGCATGACCTCCGCCGCCATCTACGGCTGTTCCGGCCACAGGCTGACGGCGGAGGAGCGCGCCTTCTTCGCCGAGACCAGGCCCTGGGGTTTCATCCTGTTCCGCCGCAACGTGGACAGCCCCGCTCAGGTGAAGGCCCTGGTCGAGGACCTGCGCGACAGCGTGGGTCGCGCCGACGCCCCCGTCCTGATCGATCAGGAAGGCGGGCGGGTGCAACGCCTCGGCCCGCCGCACTGGCCCAAGTATCCGCCGGGGTCCGCCTATCTGAAGGCCGTCAACGACCCGATGGCGGCGCGCGAGCTGGTGCGTCTGGGCGCACGGCTGATCGCCCACGACCTGCGCGAACTGGGCATCACCGTGGACTGCGTGCCGGTGCTGGACGTGCCGGTGCCGGGCGCCCACGACATCATCGGCGACCGCGCCTATGCTCAGGACCCCGCCACCGTGACCCAGCTGGGCCGGGCGGCGGCGGAAGGCCTGCTGGCCGGTGGGGTCCTGCCCATCATCAAGCATATCCCCGGCCATGGCCGCGCCTTCGCCGACAGTCATCACGACTTGCCGGTAGTGGAGACCGATTTGGCCACGCTGGACGCCTGGGACTTCGCCCCGTTCAAGGCCCTGTCGGACATGCCGATGGCCATGACGGCCCACGTCGTCTTCACCGCCGTCGATCCCAAGCGCCCGGCCACGACGTCCAAGAAGGGCATCCGCCTGATGCGCGAGCATCTGGGCTTCTCGGGCCTGATCATGTCCGACGACCTGTCGATGCAGGCCCTGACGGGAACCCTGACCGAACGCGCCGAGCAGTCGCTGAAGGCGGGCTGCGACGTCATCCTTCACTGCAACGGCGACCTGACGGAAATGCGCCAGGTGGCCGAGGGGACCGGCAAACTGAAGGGCGAGGCCAGGCGCCGCGCCGAGGCCGCGCTGGCTCGTATCGTCCACACGCCCGAACCGCTGGACGTGGCCGAGGCCCGCGCCCGGTTGGAAGCGGCCTTGTCAGGCCGTTTCGATGCGGTCAAGGGGCCGGACGTTGGCGAGGCGCAAGCTTAAATGATGGATCAGGCGTTCCAGCCCAATCTGGACTTCGCCGCCGTCGATGATGCTGACGCCACCGAGGCCTTCGTCGTCGATCTGGAGGGCTATGAAGGACCGCTGCACGTCCTGCTGGCCCTGGCGCGCACGCAGAAGGTGGACCTGCTGAAGCTGTCCATCACCAAGCTGGCGGAACAGTATCTGGCCTTCGTTCACGAGGCCCGGCGGCGCAACTTCGCCATGGCGGCGGACTACCTCGTGATGGCGTCCTGGCTGGCCTACCTGAAGTCGCGCCTGCTGCTGCCCCGCAACGAGAAGGGCAAGGCCGAGGAGCCCCCGGCCGAGGAAATGGCCGCCGCCTTGGCGTTTCGTCTGCAAAAGCTCGAAGCCATGCGCCGTTCGGTCGAGGCCATCACCAGCCGCCCGCAACTGAAACGCGACGTCTTCACCCGCGGCGACCCGGAAGCCACCGTCATCATCCCCTCGGATCGCGTGGACGCCAGCCTCTATGAGCTGATGGCCGCCTATGTCGCCCAGCGTCGGCGCGAGGAGCGTCGCAACTATGCGCCGGGCCAGCGGGTCGAGGCCTTCCAGCTGGAGGCGGCGCGCGACTGGCTGCGCTCCATGATGCCGCGTCTGGCCGACTGGACCCCGCTGGATCAGGTGGCGCCGGCGCGCGGGGACGAAGACGGGGAGGGACCCAGCCAGGCCAGCTATACCGCCTCCACCCTGTCGGCCAGTCTGGAATTGGTGAAGGAGGGGGCCATGGACGTGCGTCAGGCCGAGGCCTTCGCCGACCTCTTCCTGAAACGTCGCGGCTTCGGCCAACCGCTGGAGCTGACGCCGTGAGGCCTCAACATCCGCTCATCCCCGCGGAGGCGGGGACCCAGTGCTTTGGCCAGAGCCGAAACCATTTGCAGTATTTGACACGCAGGTCGGTTGGCCGCAGCCGCGCCGCTCAAACCTGGGTCCCCGCCTTCGCGGGGATGAGCGGGAGTTTTCATGTCTGACCTCAGTTTCAAACCCGACGACACCGAGATCGAACGCCGGGTCGAAGCTCTGCTGTTCGCCGCCGCCGCGCCTCTGTCGGCGGCCGAGATCGCGCGTCGTTTGCCGGAAGGCGTCGACACGGGCCGGGCCATCGCCGCCCTGCGCCAACGCTATCAGGGCCGAGGCGTCGAGCTGGAATGCGTGGCGGACCGCTGGCGCTTCCGCACCGCCGCCGATCTCGGCTTCCTGATGACCGAGGAGCGCGAGGAGCCGCGTCGCCTGTCCAAGGCCGCGCTCGAGACCCTGGCCATCATCGCCTACCACCAGCCCTGCACCCGCGCCGAGATCGAGAGCGTGCGCGGCGTCTCACTGTCCAAGGGGACGCTGGACTTGTTGCTGGAGATGGACTTCGTGCGGCTGCGCGGGCGTCGCCGCACGCCGGGTCGCCCCGTCACCTACGCCACGACCGACCGCTTCCTGGAGCATTTCAGCCTGGCCAGCCTCTATGACCTGCCGGGCGTGCAGGAGATGAAGGCGGCGGGCCTGCTGGATTTGTCGATTCCCGTCGGCTTCGAGGTGCCCGATCCGACCCGCAGCGGCGACTCGGAAGGCGAGGACCTGCTGACCGGTCTGGACGAGGGATCGCCCGAGTTCGCCCAGGATTTCGTCAGCGAGGACTGAGAGTCGCGCCGCGGGCAGCGACGCATCGCCACGGTCGAGGCGAAATCTGCGATAAATGCTGGATTTTCAGGGTCTTGCACTCTGGTTTCCGTGTCTTGACCTTCCGTCCCCCGGCCTATAGGTTCCGCGCCGAATTCAGACCTTCTCGACGTTCGCGTCGGGCGCTGGGCGAAGCAACCATGTCTCCTATGAAGGAATCGCGCGAAGAGGCGATCGCACGCCTCGCCAAGAGCGCATCCGAACTCGAGGCGCGGACGGCCAACGCCCGGTCGGCGGAAATCTCGGCGCATGCCGTGACGAGCCAGGCCTACAAGATCATCGCCGAGCTTCTCGGCGGCGTGATTGTGGGGATTGCTGTTGGATTCGGCGTCGACCGTTTGTTCGGCACGGCGCCTTGGGGTTTGATCGGCGGGGTCCTCTTGGGCTTCGCCTTGTCGTTGTGGATGGCGCGCCGGACAGCCAATCGGCTGATGGCGCAGGCTAAGGCGGCGGGGATACAGGCTGAGGCCATCCCCTTCGAGGAAGCCGGCGAAGAAGACTAAGGAGCGAAAGGCCCCATGGCCGATCCGATTCACCAGTTCCAGATCCAGAAGGTCGTGGACCTTCCCGACGTCACGCTGCCCGGCGTCGGCGTGGTTGATCTCGCCATCACCAATTCGCACATCGCCATGACCCTGGGCTTCGTCCTGGTCGTCGGCTTCCTGGCCATGGTCACCTCGGGCGCCAAGGTGGTGCCGGGTCGTCTTCAGGCGGCGGGCGAGAGCCTGTTCGGCATGATCGACAACCTGACCGACTCGATCATCGGTCATGAAGGGCGCAAGTATTTCCCCTTCATCTTCACCCTGTTCACGCTGATCCTGATCATGAACATCCTCGGCATGTTCATGACCTTCACCGCCACCTCGCAGTTGGCCGTGACGGTGACCTTCGCGGTCCTGACCTTCGGCCTCGTGGTCGTGGTCGGTTTCGCCAAGAACGGTCTGGGCTTCTTCAAGCTGTTCTGGCCGATGGGCGCGCCGCTGGCGCTTCGCCCGGTCGTCGGCCTGATCGAGTTCGTCTCCTTCCTGCTGCGTCCGGTCACCCTGGCCCTTCGTCTGTTCGGCAACATGCTGGGCGGTCACGTGGCGCTGAAGATCTTCGCCGGTTTCGTCGTCTCCCTGGGGGCTCTGGCCCTGGGCGGCGGTCTGAACCTGCTGGCCTTCCCGGTCGCCGCCCTGTCGCTGGGCATGGTGGTCGCGCTGACGGCTCTGGAATTCCTCGTGGCCTTCCTTCAGGCTTTCGTTTTCGCCGTTCTGGCCTGCATCTATCTCAATGATGTGGTCAACCTGGACCACGCCCACTAAGGGCAGGACCAGTCTTCTAAACCCCAACCTCCAAACTCCAACTCTAGGATACACATCATGGACGCTGAAGCCGCCAAGTACATCGGCGCCGGTCTGGCTACCCTCGGCATGATCGGCTCGGCCGTCGGCGTGGGCAACATCTTCGGCCAATTCCTGTCGGGCGCCCTGCGCAACCCGTCGGCCGCCGCCGGCCAAGTCGGCAACCTGTTCGTCGGCGCCGCCCTGGCGGAAGCCCTGGGCATCCTGGCCTTCGTGCTGGGCGTCCTGATGATCTTCGGCTGATCGGTTCACCCGAACGCCTTTTCGAGTCGGCGCCGTCGGGCCTCAGGTCCGCGGCGCCGCCTTCATTCTGATTTTCGACAGCACGGTTATGGCCACGACACCTACCCCTATTGCTGCGATCCCGCCTTCGGTTGAGGCGGATCTGCACACCGAGACGGCGGTTCCGGAAGCCCATCACGAATCGGGCGGCCTGCCGCAGTTCGACTTCGCCCACTGGGGCGGGCAGATCGTCTACCTGCTGTTCCTCTTCGTCATCCTCTACATCCTGATCGCCAAGGTCTTCGCGCCGCGCCTGCGTCGTGTTCTGGACGAACGGGCTGAAACCATTTCGTCGGCCGTCGCCACCGCCCGTTCGGTCCAGGCCGAAGCCGCTGCTCAGGCCGACGCCGCCAAGGCCGAGGTCGAGAAGGCCCGCGCCGAGGCTCGCGCCACCGCCGTCGCCGCCAAGACCCGCGTGGCCGAGGAAGCTCAGGCGCGTCAGGCCCAGGAAGAAGCTGTCGTTTCGGCGCGCATCGCCGAGGCCGAAGCTGCTATCGCCAAGACCCGCGACGCCGCCATGGTCCACGTCTCGACCGTCGCCTCCGACACGGCTCACGCCATGATCGAGCGCCTGACGGGCAAGGCCCCGACCGCCGCCGAAGTCGCCGCCGCCGTCAAGGGAGCCGCCTGATATGAACATGTTCATGGAGACGGGCTTCTGGAGCCTGGGAAGCGCTGAGCTGTGGGTTCTGGTCGGCCTGCTGACCTTCGTGGCTATCGTCATCGCCGCTGGCGTGCCGAAGATGGTCGCCAAGGCGCTGGACGACAAGGGCGCCAAGATCCAGTCGGAACTGGACGAAGCCGCCCGTCTGCGCGCTGAAGCCGAAGCCATGCTGGCCCAGATCCGTCAGGAAAAGGCCGAAGCCGAAGCCCAGGCCGCCGACATGCTGGCCGCCGCCGAAGCCGACGCCCGCCGCATCGAGGCCGAAGCCAAGGCCAAGCTGGAAGAAGCCCTGACGCGTCGTCAGGCTCTGGCCGAACGTCGCATCGCCCAGGCCGAGGCCCAGGCCACGACCGAGGTCAAGGCCGCCGCCGCCGACCTGGCCGCCAAGGCCGCTCAGGACATTCTGACGGCCCGTCTGGCCGCCACCAAATCGGACCCGCTGATCGACGCCGCCATCGCCCAGATCGGCGACAGGCTGAACTGATCGCGGTCACAGCGACAAGCACATCAGGCCCCGCCGGCGACGGCGGGGCCTTTTGCATTTGAGGTGGTGCGCCTGGCTAGTGGGCGGGCGCGCCGTGGATGAAGCCGGCGGCGCGTTTCTCGCGGGCCAGCAGGCGTGCGAAGACGTTGCCCATCACTCCGCCGAAGACCATGTGAGTGATCAGCATCCAGGCGAAGGTGCCGAACCCGGCGCTGCCCGAGAAGGTGCGCGGGTCGCCCATCATGCTGATGATCAGCATCATCGCCACCCAGGCCGCCACCGCGAACAGGATGCCTTTGGTTTCAGGCGTATTGGTCGGCAGGCGAGGGTAGATGAGGGCGAAGATCGGCCCCATGACCAGCGAACCGATGACGAAATGGATGGCCCAGCCCGCCGCCAGATTGTCACCGAGCAGGAACATGCGGGCGACGACTTCGGGGAAGGGATCGAAGACCTTGGCGAACAACAGGTTCGCCGCCTCAAGGATGGAAACCGCGACGGTCGCAATGAAGCCGGCGGCGATTCCCTGTTTTACGCGTGACATCATGAGAAAAGCGCCTCCCAACGCCATCTGCTTTTTGACTACGCCTGGGAAGCATACGCCGTTCGGCGCAAACGCGAGCGTCACGCCTTTCACATTACCGTGTGGGTTGAAGCGTAGCCTTTTAGCGGAAGGCGCGACGCAGAACGCGGCGGGCGCGTTTGCGGACCCGGATCAGCTGGCGCGAGGGCCGCTTGCGCAGCACCACCTTTTCGGCGCGCAGGGCCTGCTGCCAGAAGACCGGGGCGATCTCCGGCTTCTTCCGCATCAGGCGGCGGAAGGGATAGACCCATTTCGGCCGCGCGTGCTGGGCGCGGATGAACTGCCGCTTGGCCCACCAGGAATTGCGCAGCAGCAGGACCAGGCCCAGGGCGATGACGGGAATGCCGCCGGGGCCAGGCAGGGGCGCGATCAGGATGCCCAGGCCGATGATCAGGAAGCCCAGGGCCATCATGCCCAGTCGCTTCGCACGACGCAGCAGTCCGGGCCTCGAGCGAGGCCGGCTGTCGGCGCGGAAGGGAATCAGGGCGAGGGTCACGGGCAGTCACGGTCGGGAGGAGGAGCGACGGCCTTGAGAGGGGCTGTCAGCCTATCCTAGACACGGACGACAAGGCCGAACCGTGGCGCGCCCATGAAGCTTTCGTAAGTGAGGGCTGAAAAGCAAAACGCCGTGTCCCGAAGGACACGGCGCTTCACGTCAGGTCGGACTCAAGCGCCTATTCGGCGGCGATGTTGGAGCCTTCCGGGGCCGACCAGCGCAGACGCGGCGAGCGCGCGGCGCGGGTCTCGTCCAGACGCCGCAGCGGCGCATGGAAGGGGGCGCCCTTGAAGCGCTCGACGTCGCCGGCTTTCGCCGCCTCGGCCAGCAGGCGCATGGCGTGGATGAAGCGGTCCAGCTCCTGCTTGGATTCCGTCTCGGTCGGCTCGATCAGCATCGCGCCATGCACCACCAGGGGGAAGTACATGGTCATCGGGTGGAAGCCCTCGTCGATCATCGCCTTGGCGAAGTCGAGCGTGGTGATATCCGTGCCCTTCAGCCATTCGTCGTCGAACAGGGCTTCGTGCATGCAGGGGCCTTCGGGGAAGGCCGGGCTCATCAAGTCCTCGAGACGGGCCTTGATGTAGTTGGCGTTCAGGACGGCGTCCTCGGCCACCTGACGCAGGCCGTCCGAGCCGTGCGACATCATGTAGGACAGGGCGCGCACATACATGCCCATCTGGCCCTGGAAGGCGCACAGACGGCCGAAGGCGTCCTTGGCCTCGTCTTCCTCGCGCTCGATCAGCTTGTAGCCCTCGGCGCCGGCCACGACCCAGGGGGCCGGGGCGAAGGCCGCCAGGGCCTCCGACAGGACCACCGGGCCCGCGCCGGGGCCGCCGCCGCCGTGCGGCGTCGAGAAGGTCTTGTGCAGGTTGATGTGCATGGCGTCGACGCCCAGGTCGCCCGGACGGACCCGGCCGACGATGGCGTTGAAGTTGGCGCCGTCGCAGTAGAAGTAGGCGCCCGCTTCGTGGGTCAGGCGGCTGATCTCCAGGATGTCGCGCTCGAACAGGCCGCAGGTGTTCGGGTTGGTGACCATGATGGCCGCCACGTCCGGACCCAGCTTGGCGGCCAGATCGGCCACGTCCACACGACCGTCGTCAGTCTGGGCGACTTCGACGACCGAATAGCCGACGAAGGCGGCGGTAGCGGGGTTGGTGCCGTGGGCCGAGGTCGGGACCAGGACCTTGCGGCGCTGCTCATGCTCGCCCTTGGCCTCGTGGGCGGCGCGGATGGCCATCAGGCCGCACAGTTCGCCGTGGGCGCCGGCCTTGGGCGAGAGGGCGACCGCGGGCATGCCCGTGAGCGTCTTCAGCCAGTGGGCCAGCTGGTCCATCAGCTCCAGCGCGCCCTGAACCGTCGATTGCGGCTGCAGCGGGTGGATGTCCGAGAAGCCGGGCAGACGCGCCATCTTCTCGTTCAGGCGCGGGTTGTGCTTCATTGTGCACGAGCCCAGCGGATAGATGGCCAGGTCGATGGCGTGGTTCCTCTGGCTCAGGCGCACATAGTGGCGCATGGCCTCCGGCTCCGACAGGCCTGGGAGCCCGATGGGGTCCTTGCGGACCAGGTCGCCCAGGTCCGAACCGTCGGTGGCGGGCTGGGGCAGGTCGACGCCGGTCTTGTTCCAGCCGTCGATCTCGAAGATCAGGGCCTCGTCCTGCAGCAGGCCGCGCGCGCCGGTCAGGGTCGGGTGCTTGTAGTCGTTGTCCGGGGTGGCGTTCGGGGCGGTCGGGCGGCCGACGTTGTTCATGGTGCTCATGCTTCTCTCTCCCCTCAGGCCGCCAGGACCTTGGCGAGCGAAGCCGCCA
>JALAGW010000354.1 GCA_022712235.1 Brevundimonas sp.
GAGGACGAGATGCGCGGGGTCCAGGGCCTGGCCAACATCGTCAACACCGCGGCCATCGCCCGTCCGGAAATCCTGGTCACGCCGCGACCGGACGAGGCGGCGTTGCTGGGCGTCTCGGCGGGCGCCATCTCCCAGGCCGTGCGCGTCGCCACCATCGGCGACGTCGATCAGAACCTGCCCAAATACAATCTGGGCGACCGCCAGATCCCGATCCGACTGCAACTGACCGAAGAGGCCCGCGAGGATCTGAACGTGCTGGAGAACCTGCGCGTGCCGACTTCGTCCGGCGCCTCGGTGCCGCTCAGCGCCGTGGCCGACATCAGCTTCGGCGCCGGCCCGGCCACCGTCAGCCGTCAGGACCGCTCGCGCATCGCCTCGATCCGCGCCGAACTGGACGGCATCACCACGGGCGCCGCCGGTCAGGCCGTCAATCGCCTGCCCTCGGTCAAGAACCTGCCCGCCGGGGTGCGTCAGGTGCCGGCCGGCGACGCGGAGTTCATCCAGGAAATGCTGGTCGGCTTCGGCATCGCCTTCATCTCGGGCATCCTGCTGATGTACGCCGTCCTGACCCTGTTGTTCAAAAGCTTCGCCTATCCGGTCACCATCATGGCGGCCCTGCCCCTGGCCATCGGCGGCGCCTTCATCGGCCTGGTGATCGGCGGCAAGAGCTTCTCCATGTCGGCCCTGATCGGAGTGCTGATGCTGATGGGGATCGCGGCCAAGAACTCCATCCTTCTGGTCGACTACATCATCATCGCCGAGAAGGAGGGCGGTCTGAGCCGCCGCGAGGCCATCATGGACGCCGCCCACAAGCGGGCGCGCCCCATCCTGATGACCACCTTCGCCATGGGGGCCGGCATGGTGCCCATCGCCCTGGGCATCGGGGCCGACGTCGAATTCCGCTCGCCCATGGCCATCGCCGTGCTGGGCGGTCTGATCTCCTCGACCTTCCTGTCCCTGCTCTACATCCCGGCCATCTTCACCATCGTCGACGACATCGCCGGCTGGGGTCGTCGGATGTTGAGCCGGATGTTCGCCGGGCAGCGCAGGCTGGCCGACGGCAGCCGACCGGGCGAGCCCCTTCACGACTAATCAGGGCGTCGCCAGCCCTACCAAGCCCCCGGAGCGCGATCTCCGGGGGCTTTTTCTTGGCCGCGATCATGCCGACGGAAGGGCGCCCCGGGCGACGCTCCTCATGGAGACAGGCTGGCAAAGAAAAAGGCGGCCCGGATTGCTCCGGACCGCCTTCTCGCTTCGCCGCTGGGCGAAGAGCGTTTGGTCTCAGTACTTAACCCGCAGGGTCGCGCCATAGGTACGGGGTTGGCCCATGAAGGCGTTGTAGGTCTGGGTGTCCAGGGCCGGGTTGAAGTAGGTGCCGTTCGGCTGGACCGTCGTCTGGAAGGCGGAACCTTGCAGCGGGGCGTTGATCGCCACCTGCTTGTATTCCTCGTCCGTCAGGTTCTGCGCCCAGATGTCCAGGGCCCAGCGCTCGTCTTCCGAGCCCAGGGTGATCCGGCCGTTCAGCAGGGTGAAGGCGTCCTGCATCTTGTAGGGCAGCAGGTCCGAGCCGGTGTTGTATTCGGTCGAGTACTTGGCCGACAGGTTGAAGCCCACCTTCAGCCCGGCGCCGATCGACCGGTCAAAGGAGACCGAACCCGTGGCCGACCACTCCGGCGCGAACGAAGCCCGCGCGCCCGGCAGCAACGACAGCTGCGGGAAGTTGCCCGGATTGGTCAGGTCGCCGGCGGTGAAGTCGCCATACTTGGTGTCCGTGTAGGTGACGCCGCCGTTGAACGACAGGCCCTCGATCGGGGTGAACCAGACGAAGTCGGCGTCCACGCCCTGCGACTTCAGCTCAGGGATGGATTCGACCACGAAGGCCGTGCCCAGGAAGGTGTTGAGCTGGAAGTCCTCGAACTTCTGATTGAAGTAGGTGAGGTTCAGCAGGACCGTGCGGTTGAACAGAGTGTTCTTCAGGCCCAGCTCGAAGCTGTCGACGGTTTCCGACGGGAACAGCAGGGAGGCGGTCGGAGTGACGCCGGTCTGCACGCGGTCCAGGTTATAGCCGAACGACTTGTAGCCGCGGGCGTATGAGCCGTAGGCCATGACCGAGTCATTGAAGCGATAGGCCGCCTTGATGGTGCCGCTCAGCTCGCCGTCGTCGGTTTCTTCGTCAATGCGACGGTTGTCGAAGAAGGGGTTGGCCCAGGGCAGGCAGATGTTGCCGGCGACGCGCTGAGCGCTGGCCGCGGCCGCAGCAGGCGTAAGGCCGGCGCCGATGAAGGCGTTGGTCAGGTTTCCGACATTGCCCAGGGCGCCGCCGCAGGCCGCGCCGTTCGTGCCCAGGTTATCCTGAACGCCCTGCAGGCGCTTCTTGTCCTGAGTGTAGCGCAGACCCAGGGTGATATCGAACTGGTCGGTGACGTGCCAGGTGTTGTTGGTGAACAGGGCCAGCGAGTCTGAACGCTGGCTATAGTGATCCTGCACCCCATGCCCGACGCCGAAGCCCGGTCCGCTCGGCGCCAGGGGTCCCGAGGCCGACGTGCCTCCGTTCAGCAGACAGCCGGCCAGGAAGGTCGGCGTGGTGCCGGGTCGCGTTAGACAGCCGATGATGTTGCCGCTTTGCGGAATGACACCGCCGGTGCCGGCGTTCAGCTGCGACGAGATCAGCAACGACAGGAAGGGCGTGTAGCCGGCGCCATACCAGTAGCTGTCGTCGCGGCTGATGTTCTCACGCGTGGCGAAGACGCCGACCAGCCAGTCCAGCTTGTCGGTCGAACCGGCCAGACGGAACTCCTGGGTCAGGTTGTCCAGCTCGAAGCCATAGCCGCCGTCGTCCACACGATACAGCAGGTCCGCCGTCGTATAGTCGAGGTCCATGGCGTTAATGCCCTCCCAGTTCCGCCAGGAGCTGACCGAGGTCAGGGTGGCGTTCCACGAGGGGATGTCGATGTTGGCTTCAGCCGAGAAGCCCATGTCTTCCATGGTCTGGCCCGTGCCGCGGTTGGCGTAGGCCGTGCGCGAGAAGGGCAGCGGGCCGAAACCGGTCGCAGGCGGTGTCTGCTGGCCGCCGACAGCGGTCACGGCGCCATAGGTCGGCCCCGTGCGGATCTGGGTGGAGACGCAGCAGTATTCGTCGCGCTTGGAGTAGTCGGCGATCAGGCGGATCGACACCTCGTCCGACGGCAGGATCAGCAGTTGACCGCGCGCGGTCCAGAAGTCCTGGTTCTGATCGTCCGTCTCCTGACGCGGACCGGCGCCGGTGACGACGTCATAGAAGCCGTCGCGCTCGCGCTTGGCCACATAGAGACGGCCCGCGATCTGATCGGTGATCGGACCCGTGACCGAACCGGCGACGCCCCAGGCGTTGAAATTGCCATAGGTCGCCTCGGCGTTGAAGCCGGGAGTGAAGGACGGGGCCTCGGTGATGATGTTGATGACGCCGGCCGAGGTGTTCTTGCCGAACAGGGTGCCTTGCGGCCCCTTCAGCACCTCGATGCGGCTCAGTTCGCCCAGGTCGCCGAAGCCGACGCCGTTGCGCGAGCGATAGACGCCGTCGATGACCACGCCGACCGAGCTTTCCAGGCCGGGGTTGTCGCCGACCGTGCCGACGCCGCGGATGCGCGCCGTGGTCGAGGCTTCCGACTGGGTCGAGGTGACCGTCATGCCCGGCGTCAGGATCTGCAAATCCTTGATGTCGCGCACCCCGGCCCCGTCCAGGGCTTCCTGCGACAGGGTCGTGACCACGATCGGCACGTCCTGCAGGTTCTGTTCGCGCTTCTGCGCGGTAACGATGATGTCGTCGATCGTGGTCGGACCATCCTGGGCGGAGGCGGCTCCGGCGAAGCCGAAGGCGACGGCGCCGACGACGGCGGCGGACGCCGTGCAGCAAAGGATATTGTTGAAACGCATAAGGCGACTCCCCGGCTCTATGCCCGGTCGCCCGCGGCGACCATGGCGATTCCTGTCCCTGTCGATCCACGCTCATTGAACGGCGTGAATTCTCCAATGACAGGGGTAAGCCAGGGTCGGGACAGCGACAAGAAGCCGCCAAGCTGCGAACGGCGATTTCAGCCAACGTCGCTCTACGTGTGGCGAGAAAGCGACAAAAACCGATTACGCAAGGTCAATATTATCAGCGTTCACTGCAAGATCTTGCCAGAAGACTCGCTTTCTCTTTGCCGCTGACGTCGCCCTGCAAGGTTCAGAATCACCGCCGCGGCCAGGGCCGACAGCACCGATCCGCCGATCACGCCCAACTTGACCTCGATCTGCTCAGGCGAGTCTACCGCGCCGGGGAAGGCCAGAACGCCGATAAACAGGCTCATGGTGAAGCCGATGCCGCACAGAAGGCTGACCCCGTAAAGCTGCAGCCAGCTCGCCCCCGAGGGCTTGTCGCCGATCTTCAACCTGGCGGCCAGCCAGGCGGCGCCGAAGACGCCGATCTGCTTGCCGAGGAAGAGGCCGAACGCGATGGCGATGACGAGGGGGGCGAAGGCCTGCTCCAGCGACAGACCGGCGAAGGAGACGCCCGCCTTGGCGAAAGCGAACAGCGGCAGGACCAGGAAGGCGACGTAAGGGTGCAGGTCGTGCATCGCCTCCTTCAGCGGGCTCTGCGAGGTTTCGCGACGCGGCTCGACCGGCACGATCATGGCGAAGGCCACGGCCGTCAGCGAAGTCGACAGACCGGACAGAACCGTCAGATACCAGACCGCGCCGAAGCCCAGCACCCAGAAGGGCCCGGCCAGACGCCGACGGCCGATCAGAGCCAGGGCGGCCAGCACGCCGACCACGCCCAACAGGGGCAGCCACTGCACCCCTTGGCTGAACAGGACGGCGATCAGGGCGATGGCCCCCAGGTCGTCGACGATGGCCAGGGTCAGCAGGAAGACCCGCAGAGACGCCGGCAGCCTCTTGCCCACCACCGCAAAGACGGCCAGGGCGAAGGCGATGTCGGTGGCCAGGGGAATGGGCCAGCCCTGCGACGGCCCGCCGAGCATTCCGGCTACAGCGAGATAGACCAGCCCCGGAACCGCCATCCCGCCCAGAGCGGCGATGATCGGCAGGGCCAGCTTCTTGGGATTGCTCAGTTCGCCCTTGAGGATCTCGTATTTGATCTCCAGCCCGACCACGAGGAAGAAGACCGCCATCAGGCCTTCCTTGATCCAGTTGGAGATCGTCTCCTCCAGCCGCAGAGGGCCGACCTGAAGCACGTGGACGCTCTTCAGCCAGTAGAAATAGTCGCTGGCCCAGGGCGAGTTGGCGACGATCAGGGCGGCCATGGCGGCCAGGCCCAGGGCGGCGCCTGAGCCGGCTTCGGTCTTGAGAAAGTCGAGCGTGAGCTTCCTGGCCACGGCGGTCTCCGAAATCAAAAGGACTGTCGTGGCGTCAGGTTATCGACGGACGCCTGACCGGATTCGCGCGTCGGACGACGGCGCCGGCCTGGCCCCGACACACGACAAGCGAAGCGGGACCTGATCTCTGCCTTTGAAAATAACCGACCCGCCCGCAGGTTCAAGACCAGGTCGACCGCCGATGTTGCGGTTGCGAAACAGACGGCGAGCGCGCATCTGCCGCTTCATGCCCGTCTCCCCCGCCTATCGCCCCGACCCGCGCTTCTTCGACCTCGGCCCCGAGTTCGGTGATCCGGTGCAGGCCGCCGACTTTCCCCAGACGATCCTGCGCGTGCGCAACGACCGCGCGGCGGCCAGCGTGGGTCTGGAGACGCTGAGCGACGAGGAATGGCTGAACCACTTTGGTCGCTTCCGGCCCCTGCCCGGCCAGCCCGGCCCCGTCGCCATGCGCTATCACGGACACCAGTTCCGCACCTACAATCCCGACCTCGGCGACGGCCGCGGGTTTCTGGCGGCGCAGCTGCGGGAAATTCCTCGAGCAGCCTCCCTCCGCGAGGGAAGCGATAGGGAAAACAAGGAAGCCCGACTTCTCGACCTTGGAACGAAAGGCTCCGGTCAGACGCCGTGGTCGCGGCGCGGCGACGGGCGGCTGACGCTGAAGGGTGGAATGCGCGAGGTGCTGGCCGCCGCCATGCTGGAAAGCCTGGGGGTTCCGACCTGCCGCATCCTTTCTCTGGTCGAGACCGGCGAGGCCCTGGCGCGCAA
>JALAGW010000355.1 GCA_022712235.1 Brevundimonas sp.
CCACGGCGCCCACGGCGCTCTCGCCGGGTCGCAGAACCGCTCCCGAATGCGCCGACTGACCGCGCGCCACGGCGGGCGGCTCTTCCGGGCGGCCGGGATAGGAGACGCCAGTCAGAAAGGCCAGCGCGAGCACGACCGGCGGAGCCAGCCACAGAAGCCGCCTCATGACGCCGCTCCCGGAGCAGGGATACGGACCGGGAAGGCCAGACTGATGCGCAGCTTGCCGATGGGCGCTGCGTTGTCGGGGCTCGTGACGATCGGATTGACTGGCGTGAGTTCGTAGCGGAAGGCGGTCACGCGGAAGCCTTCGGGCCACTCGCCCAATTTGTCGAGGAAGGCGAAAGCGGGACCCCAGCGCAGGTCGGTCTGGATCTCAGCCTCCAGCCACTGGGTTGGGCCGATGGCCTCGACCTCGGCATTGGTGGTGATACGGGGATTGGGCAGACCGGTGGCGACGGCCGCTTCCAGCAGTCTTTGTTCGATCACCACCTGGGCCACGGCGGCGTTGGTCGCTTCGAAGCCCCAGCCGTTCATGTCTTCCAGGGCCAGGCGGTCGGCGGCGCCGTCTGCGATCCGGCGGGCGGCATTGGCGGTCAGGCGGGCGGTCGATTGTTCGCTCAGGGCGTCGATGTAGCGGTCGGCCTCGGTCGTGCGCCATTCCAGCGCCGCCACGGGCGCATAAAGGGCGGCGCCCAGAACTAGTCCGCCCAGCAGGACGCGCTCGCGCAGGGTGGTGGCGCGCAGCCGATCCTTCAGCGTCTCAATCGACGCGCGCGTCGATGCGACCATATCAGCGAAGAAGCCCTGCAAAGCGCGTCCCGATTCAGTGTTGCGCAACCGGGTCTGCATTTCGCATCGACCCCCCAATAGCCGTGAGCTATAGCAACCGTTAAAAGCCCATAACAGCTTAGAAATCCAAGGCGATCGTTTGATGCACCACGACCGGCTCCGTCTCCGCCAACGTTTTTCGATGAACGTTGCCTCTTCGCATCAGAGGCGCAGAACGCGGGAAGGTTACAGCCTGCTCGAGATCCTCGTCGTTCTCTCGATCATCGCTCTGATTGCGGCGGTCGTCGGGCCGCGTCTGTTCGCGCAACTGGACAAGTCCAAGACCCAGACCGCCCGTCTGCAGATCCGTTCGCTGGAAGCGGCGCTGGAGACGATGCGACTGGACATCGGCCGCCTGCCGACCGAGCAGGAAGGCCTTGGTCTTCTGATGCAGGCTAACGCCGAAACCGTGCCTGGCTGGTCCGGCCCCTATCTTGACAAGGCTCTGCCGGCCGATCCGTGGGCGCGTCCCTACATCTATGTCGCCCCGGCGGCGACGACCTCTGGCGACGTGACCCCCGACAACCGCGCCCGCGTCATCAGCTACGGCGCTGACGGCGCCGAGGGCGGCCAGGGCGCCAATGTCGATGTCACTTCCGATCAGGCCCGCTGATCCCCTGCCGCTCCGGCCTGCCCGGGGCGGCTACACCCTGATTGAGGTTCTGGTGGTGCTGGCGATTTTCGCCCTGAGCACCGCGATCATCATGCCGTCCACGGCGCGGATGCTGGATCAGACCACGTCTCACGCGGTCTTTTTCGAATTCCAGCGTCAGATCTCCGACCTGCGGCGCGAAGCCAACCGCACTGGCGAGCCGCTGCGCGTCGTCGACCCCTCGATGCCGAAAACCGAAGATGATCGCGTGCTGGAGCTGCGCAAGCCCTGGCGCTACACGCTGGCGCCTGCGCTGGACGTCGCCGAGGGCGGCGGCTGCTCGACGGTCAGCGCCAATCTGATCAATCAGGATCGGGTGGTCATGACGCTGCGCACCGACGACGGGACCTGCCGTTTCATCCGGCTCCAGGCGGCCCCGGCCAAGGGCCACGCTGCCTCCTAAGGCTTAGGGCTCCGGCGTCAGCGGCGGCGCCGCCTCGCGCACCTTCATTTCCAGCGTCAGGGTCTGGGCCGTGCCGTCGGTGCGGGGCTGGACGTCGTGGAAATAGCCCGAGTTTTCCAGCTCCTCGACTAGGACCGCAACCTGTTCAATCGCGGCGTAGGGGAGGGTGAAGCTGAGGGTTTCGGTCTCGGCGTTCACTGAGGTAGGTGTAAGGTCGTGGAAGGCCAGAATGCCGATGGCGGCGCCGGCGGCGCTCAGCGGATTGGTCTGTTCCTCGATCTGACGATAGGCGATCAGCTTCTTCTGGCTGGCGTCCAGATTGCGCACGGCGGCTGCGCGCGGCGTGGCGGCGCGGATCTCGGCGGTCTTGGCCTCGACCTGCGCCGTGTCCTTGGACAGCTGATAGCCCTGACCAACCAGGAAGGCGCCCAAGCCTAGCGAGGCGAAGGCCACGCCGCCGCCGCCCAGCAGGGCGAACTGCTCGCGCGTCAATTCGACCGACGCCAGGGCGAAGGCGTCCCGGTTGTCGAAGGCGATGGGCAGGTCCGCCGGGGCGGAGGGGCTTTCGGGCGCGGGTTCGGCGGCCCGCTGCAGCCGCACGAAGGCGGACCAGGCGGCGGGGTCATAGCGCTCGCGGCGCCAGGCCGAGGCGATCAGGGCCTTGCCGCGCCACAGCTGGGCCTCGTAGCCCAGTTTCAGGCGGACGATGCGCCAGCCCTCGCTGCGCGGCTGGGCCAGGGTCTCGGGGCTGATCAGGGGGCGGGCGGCGATGGCGTGGGCAGCCAGCAGGGCCTCGACCCGGTCGGCGTCCCACCACCAGACGCCGAAGTCGTCGCCGGCCTTGCTGAGGGCCGAGCCGGAACGGACATAGGGGGCAGCGACGCGGGCGTGCAGGAGGGCGGCCTGGCGACGGCGGCTGCGCGGCAGTGCGGCGGTCTGGAAAAAGGCGAAAGTGCACAAGTCGCGCGCCAGCAACAGCACCGGACGACGCAGGGCGCGGCCCAGGACGCCGCCGGGGTGGACGACGTCGATCGCGCCGTCGTGGCTGAGCCGCTCAACGCGGGGCGTAAGTAAGTCGAGTTGCATCGGATGTGTCGGCCACGGCCCGGCGGGGGGCCTCTGTAAGTTCAATCTGATCGATCCAGAGCGGTTGCTCAAGGCCGGAAGGGGTCAGCGACAGCCGGGCCCGATATGTCCAGGCGGACCGGGTGTCGCGAATGGTGAAAACGAGGGAGCTGGAGGGGAAGGTATAGATCCTTTCGGAATCCCAGGCGGGTTGAGCCCCTGTCACCGTCTCGAGAGCGTTGATGGACAGCAAAGGTGCTATTTCTCGCTCTTTAAAGACAGCGGCGACCTGATCCTCTGTCAGGTCAAACAGAACCATCAGAGTTTCACGACTAGCAGTATTAATGTTGACTGCGCCGGAGATGGGATCGGAGGCCAGCTTGTCTCTGATGGAGGCCCAACTCCTTCGCTCGACGGCCTCCCTGGCGCCAAGGACGGAAAGCCATTCGGAAGGGCGCAAGAGCGGCCGATTCGCCGGCCTTCCTTCCCTGTAATCGCGACGCTCGGCCCCGTTAGGCTGGCGAAAGTCGTCCATGTCGGAATAATCTTGATAACGGGCGGCCAACACATCGTGCAGCGAGGCTTCGACGCCGAGCCTATCCATCAGACGTACAAACGGTTGGCCATTAAGTTGCGCGAGATTGATCATACCAGCTTGATCTTGCAACTGGACGACAAGCGGACCGTCGATATCCATGAGATAGGGGCGGGCGTCCAAGCGGACCAGTTCCACAGGCAGGCCGGAAGACCCCGTCTCCGCTACGGTTTCTCCATTTTCATTGAATGCCCGTAGATCATTCAATGACAGGCCGTTTGGTCTCATAGGCTCTGTTGCACCCATGTAGGCCAAAGCCGCTTCGGCCGTCATTGCGCGTTGAAGAAAACGCATCCTTGCTCGCGCTGAATTCGCTTCAGCGATCAGGCTTGCCAGCGCGGTAATGGCCACCAGAAAAATCAGCGTCACAACGCCCGTGACGGCGAGCACGGCCGGCAAAGCGAAGCCTTCGCGCCGCATTGGAAATGAGCTGTGATTAAGAAGCGGCATCTGGCCTCGTCCATCGCTCTGGGCGTCCCGAGGCGGCGACATCCAATATATCCAGAGTGGGCCCCGCATTAAGGCGGATCCAAAGGGACTGGCTGAGGAAAGATTCGGCGTCATTGGGAGGGCGGCTTGGACTTTCGAAGGCCGACACCCAGATCGCACTGTCAGATGAATAGGAAAAGGCGGCGGTCGCGCCGCGCGGTAGGGTCATGATCGGCGTCTTACGCGCTCCGGCCTGGCACATCAGGACCCTCTCGGTCCCTTGCATCTCGATGGTCAGGATCAGTCGTCCGGCCCAGCCCTGGGGCGCGCAGCCGGTGGCGCGCTCCATCACCGCTTCGGCCTCCAGTCGTTCCGGGCCGGCGATGATGGGCAGGTCGACGCCCTCGACGATTGTGGCGGGAGGGCGCAGGCTGATGCTGCGTATGATGCTGCGCAGGTCGCTGATCGCCACGTCGGCGTCGGCGACGGACATGGCCCGGCGGCCCAGGGAAAAGCCGGTGTCGCCAGCCTTGATCCCGATCGAGAAGATGATGGCAAGCGCCATGCCGCCGATCGCCAGGACGACCAGGGCTTCAATCAGGGAAAAGCCGGCGCGGCGGGCGGTCTGCATCACAGCGCCTTGATAGGGCTTCCAGCGCGGCCTGCCAATTGGTCCAGACTGCCCCGTCATCTTCATTTCGCCCGCATGGGAGGATCTGTTCCTCACCCCTGTGTTCAAGGCTTCACTACGACTTCACGATGCTCGCGCTTGTCAGCTTAAGGGCGGCAGGACGAGAAGGGTGGGTTCTTTGATGCACAATCGGGGATTTCAGCTAGAATCGTAAGATGCAGTCTGATTTGCACCACCTGCCGGAGCGACAGCAGCGCGAACTCGAACGCGTCCGCGAGATCTTGCTGGCCGGCTTCGAGGCCGCCAGGAGCGGTGGTGGCGGCGGCACTCAGGAATGGCGTCGCGGCGGCAGGGTGCTCAAGATTATCCTCTTCGGCTCCTATGCGCGGGGCGACTGGGTCGATGAGCCGGAGAATGGCTACCTGTCGGATTTCGACCTGTTGATCGTCGTCAACCACGAGAAGCTGACCAACATCGCCGACTACTGGTGGGCCTCCGAGGATCAGATTCTTCGCGACCCCGCCATCGGTCGGACCGTCAACATCATCGTCCACGACCTCCATGAGGTGAACGACGCCCTAAGGCGTGGCGAGTATTTCTGGACCGACATCGTGCGCGACGGTGTCTCGCTCTACGAAATCCCCGGCCACCCGCTGGCTGCACCCCAACCGATGACGCCGACGGATGCTGTGGAGACCGCTCTGCGATATCAGGGGCACTGGACCAATCAGATCAGGGATTTGCTGAAGGGCGCCGACATCTACGCCGCTCAAGGCAATCGCAAGCTGGCGGCCTTCAGCCTCCACCAAGCCGTCGAAGCCGCCTACGCCTGCTACCTCCTTGTCCACACTTTCTATTTCCCGCGCTCGCACAACATCAAGTTCCTGCGCTCTCTGGCCGAGGACTCGGACACGCGCCTTGTCCAGGCCTGGCCGCGCGATGAGCGCGCGGATCGCCGCCGTTTCGAACTACTAAAGCGCGCCTATGTCGAAGCCCGCTACAGCGACCAGTACGACGCCTTGTCCGAGGACCTGGAATGGTTGGTTGAGCGCGCCCGCATGCTCCAAGACCTCGTCGCGGATCGCTGCCAGACACGGATCGGTCAACTGAAGGCGACGACTCACCAGGACTGAATAGCGCAGCCACTACGCCTCAGCTTGGCGCTGACGGTCCTGG
>JALAGW010000356.1 GCA_022712235.1 Brevundimonas sp.
CATCCAGAATATGGGCGTCGAGGCGGGCCAGCAGCCGGGCGACTACGGGGGCGGGATTGGCGGCGCGGTCGGGATAGGCCACGTGGCCCTGCTTGCCATGGACGGTGATCCAGGTGTTGAGCGAGCCGCGCCGCCCGACCTTGATCATGTCGCCGAGGTGATGGGCCGAGGACGGCTCGCCGACGACGCAGGCGTCGATGACCTCGCCCTCGGCGGCCAGGGCCTCGACTACCCGCTTGGTGCCGTGCAGGGCCGGGCCTTCCTCGTCGCCGGTGATCAGGAAGGAGAGGGAGCCGGGCGCGTCGCCTTCTGCCAGCACGCGCGAGACGGCGGCGACCCAGGCGGCGATGCCGCCCTTCATGTCCACGGCGCCGCGTCCATACAGGATGCCGTCGCGGGTCTCGCCCTCGAACGGGGCTGCGGTCCAGGCGGCCAGGTCGCCGGTCGGCACCACGTCGGTATGACCGGCGAAGCAGAGGTTGGGCGAGGCCGTTCCGCGGCGGGCGTAGAGGTTCTCGATGCGGGCGTCGTGACCCTCGCCGGTCGGGCCCTCGAACACCATGCGACGGCAGGTGAAGCCGAGGCCAGTCAGCGTCCGCTCCAGCACGTCCATCGCCCCTTCGTCGGCGGGGGTGACGGAAGGGATGCGGATCAGGTCGCGGGTCAGTTCGACAGGATCAATGACGGAATGTGATGCAGCGCTCATGGGCTCTATGCTTTAGGCATATCCCGCATCCGCGAGAAGGCCCGAAACCGTGCCGAAGATCGACATCGAAACTGCGCCGACCGGCCACGGGACCGGATACCCGGAAGAATTCGCCGCCCCCTGCAAGCCGCGGCGCCGCTGGCGGCTGGGCGACGCGGTCGGTCTGGACCAGTTCGGGGTCAATCTGTTGCGCCTGCCCGCCGGGGCCTGGTCCAGCCAGCGGCACTGGCACAGCGCCGAAGACGAGTTCGTCTGGGTGGTCGAGGGCGAGGTGGTGCTGGTCGAGGAAGACGGCGAGACGGTGCTGCGCCCCGGCGACTGCGCCGGCTTCAAGGCGGGCGTCGCCAACGGCCACAAGATCGAGAACCGCAGCGACTGTGACGCCGTGTTGCTGGAGGTCGGTTCGCGCCGCCCGAGCAAGGACGCTTGCGACTACCCCGACATCGACATGATCCTGCCCAAGGGCGCTGATCGCTACTTCCATCGCGATGGAACCCCCTATCCGAAGACGCCCAAAAGAACGTGACCACAGACAGTATCGACACCGCCCCGACGGTTCCGCCCCAGCCGCCGCTGCCGCCCGAGTCTCACGACGGCGGCCCATCCAGCCCGTGGGCCATTCGCGATTTCCGCCTGCTGTGGGTCGGGCGCGTGGCGGCGGTTCTGGGCATCCAGATCCAGTCGTCGGCCCTGTTGTGGCAGGTCTATGAGATCGCCCGGCGCGATCACCCGATCGCCGAGGCCAGCCTCTATCTGGGGCTGGTGGGCTTGTGTCAGTTCCTGCCGCTGCTGGCCTTTACACTGCCCGCCGGGGCCATGGCCGACCGGCGCGACCGCAAGCACACCGTGACCCTGTCCATCGTGGTCGAGAGCCTGTGCGCGCTGGCCTTCCTCGCCATGGCCCTGCACGGTTCGCCGCCGTTGTGGGGGTTGCTGGCGGTGGCCGCCGTGTTCGGCGCGGCGCGCGCCTTCCTCGCCCCGGCCAGTCAGGCCTTCCTGCCCATGGTGGTGGGACGCAAGGCCTTGCCGCCCGCCATCGCGGCGCAGTCCATCGCCTTCCAGACCGGAGCCATCGCCGGCCCGGCACTGGGCGGGGTCATTGTCGGGCTGAACGTGCCCCTGGCCTATGCCTGCGCCATGGGGTTGTTCTTCCTGGCCATCGGCGCCCTGCTGCTGATCCGCACCAGCGGCAGGCCGCAGGTCGATCCGAGCAAGCTGGGCCCGGTCCAGCAGGTCAAGGAAGGCCTCGCCTATGTCTGGAAGACCAAGATCGTCCTGGGCGCCATTTCGCTGGATCTGGTTGTGGTGCTGCTGGCGGGGGTGGCTCTGCTGACGCCGATCTTCGCGCGCGACATCCTGCATGTCGGAGCCATGGGCTTTGGTCTGCTGCGCGCTTCGTTCGGGGTGGGGGCCCTGGTCATGGCCCTTTATCTCAGCCGCTTCCCCATCGTGCAGCACGGCGGGCGGTGGATGTTTGCGGCGGTGGCCGTGTTCGGGATCTGCACCCTGATCTTCGGCCTGTCCAAGAGCGTCTGGCTGTCCGGGGCGGTGCTCTTCATCGGCGGGGCCGCCGACATGATCAGCGTCAACATCCGTCAGACCCTGATCCAACTGGCCACGCCCGATCACATGCGCGGACGGGTGTCCTCGGTCTCCATGCTGTTCATCGGGGCGTCCAATGAGCTGGGAGAGGCCTATTCCGGCGTCATGGTGCGCCTGCTCGGTCCGATCGGTGCGGCTGTCTTCGGCGGGATCGGCGCTCTGGCCGCGACCGGCGTCTGGGCCAGGGTCTTCCCCAGCCTCAGGAAGGCCGACAAGCTGACCTGACGGTCGGCCCTCCTCTCGCGGAGAAGGGCCGCTGTCCCATCAGTTCTTGGCGGGGACCCGCGTGTCGGTCGCGGGGTTCACGGCGCCGGGGCGGCCCTCAGCGGCCGCCTCGGCCTGATTGCTCTCCAGCTTGTCGGCGACCTTGCCGGCGCCTTCCTCGACGGCTTGCGCGGCCTTCATGGCGCCGGATTCCACCACTTCGCCGGTCTGGGCGGCGACATCGGCGGCCTTGTCGCCGGCGGCTTCGGCATTCGCCTCGGCCTTGTTCTGCTCGGCCTGGGTGCAGGCGGCGGCGCCCAGGGCCAGAACCGAGGCGGCGGCGATGATCAGGGTGCGCATGGGATATCCCCTTCTTGCGTTGAACCTTGGCGGTAAACGCGGGGAGCCGAAGGGGGTTGCCTCTTCTTAGTCCAGATCGACGGGCAGGGTCTGGCTGCCCAAGAGCCGCTCGGTCGTCGCCCAATGATCCGCGCCCTGACGCTCAACCCAGGCCTGCACCATGTCGCGGCCCAGGCCGTAGTTGATGACATAGGAGCGGTAGGTCTCGATGAAGCTCAACCGCTGGGCCGCCCGGTCGCGCGCCACCAGATTGTATTTCTGCAGTTGGTCCAGCGCCGTCTCGCGGTCGATCCGCCCGGCCAGATAGGCGTCGGCCACCGTATATTCCGCCCGCGCCAGTTCGCGCGTCAGGGCCAGAAGCTGCGTCTGCGTCTCGGCCGTCGCCGGGTCCAGCCCCGCCAGCGGATACAGGACGCGCGCCTCGAACTCGGTGCGCTCATGACCGGGGAAGGCCAGGTCGATGCCGTAGTTGGCGCTGCCCTCGGCGATGAAGGACATGGGGCTGAACAGGGGGTAGACGCTCATCTCGACCCAGCCCTTCTGTTTGACGAAGGTCTGTTCCAGCAGGGCGTTATAGACGTGGTGGCCGGGATAGCCCTCGTGGCAGCCCAGATCGACGGCGCGGTCGATATAGATGGGCAGGTCGGTGTTGACCTGGATCAGGCTGAAGGCGTTCCCTTTATACCAGTTGTAGCCCGACCATGGCTTGTCGTTGACGAACTCCAGGGTGAAGGTCTCGCCGGCGGGCAGGGTCATGTGGCGTTCGGTGCGCGCCTTGCACTCGGCGATGGCGGCCCGCATCACCGGCTCCAGCCGATCCTTGGGAATGACGTAGCGGGCGCGGAAGGCCGCGACGCGGTCGGCCAGCGGCCCCTCGCCGGGGATCAGGGCGTCGATGCGCGCCAGCACGGGGTCATAGGACGACAGGGGGCGCAGTTCCGGTCGCACCCCGAACAGAGCCTCGGCCTCGTCGGCGAAGCTCATCTTCTCGCCCTGCAGCATCCGCAGGCGGGCCGAGGCCGCCGAGACGTGGGCCGACAGATAGGCGCGGCGTTGCAGACTCTGGGCGTCCAGTCTCTCCGTCGGCAGGGCGTCCAGCCGACGGGTTAGGGCGACGGCGCCTTCGGCCAACTGAGGCAGGGTGCGCGGATGAGTCTTGGCCGTCTCGGCCCATTCCGCCGGGCCGTAGTAGGCGTCGACATAGCCCGGCTCGCGCTCGCCGATCTCCAGCGTCAGGGCGACATAGTCGCGCGCCACCAGGTCTAGGCTGTCGGCGGCCGGTTTCGGCGTTGCGGCGCAGGCGGCCAGCAAGGCGGTTGCAGCCGTCAGTGCGGCGATGGTGTGAACGCGCATGGAAACTCCCTCTCTCCCGCCGGGACGCTAGGCGTTTGGCGGCGCGCCGCCAAGACGATCAGGCTTTGGGCTTGATGTTCTGCGGCCCCCAGTAGGCGCGCATCTCGATGATCCGGCCCTCGGCGTCGAAACGAAAGACGTCGATCGCCTCGATCATGTCATCGCCGCCGGCGCGCTGGCGGTGGACCCGAAACGGAAAGGCGACGCTGTCCCCGGCCGTGCGCGGCTCCCCCGACAGTTCCAGTTTGATCCCTCGCGCGACGGCGGCGCGATAGAAGGCGCCGATGGCCGCGCGCCCTGTGATGGGATTGCTCCCGACCGGGTCCTCGACGGTGGCGTCCTCGGCGTAGAGCGCCGTCAGGGCCTCGGCGTCGTTACGTGCAAACCCGTCCACATAGGCGGCGACGACGCCGCGCTTGAAATCATGATCCGTCATCGTCTGCAGCCGCTCCTGTTTCCGCCCGAGGTGCGCCGCCTTGCCGCGTCACGATCCAGCCGCTTGGCGGGAACAGAGCGTTGCCGGGCGGACGCCAAACAACGACGACTTGCGCGCAGGGCTTTTGAAGCCCAGGCGCACAAATCCCTTTGCCCAGCCTCTCAAACGCTGCTAACCGGACCCCCTTCCGCACCCGTAGCTCAGCTGGATAGAGTGCTGCCCTCCGAAGGCAGAGGTCACAGGTTCGAATCCTGTCGGGTGCGCCATCCTCCTTATCGTCTGTCGAATTTCATGAAATCCGACTCCTGTTTCACCCAACTGACTCGGGTCGCGCTTCTGCCTACTCGATCACCGGCATGCCCTTGAAGATCGCCGGCGACGGCGGCGGACCATCGGTCCAGTGCCAAGTTTCGCGGGTGCGCATCAGCTCCTGGGTGACCTGGGCAGGGACGGCCGGGATGTCGACCGGCGTCGGGGCGTAGGTTCCTGACGGCGCCAGGTTCAATCGGAACCGGTGTGGGAAGCCCCCGAAGCGCACTTCTATGACCATGTCGCGAACCATGCCGTTGGGGATGACGATCTGTTCGGCCAGGATGGCGCCGCCATGGGCCGTGCCGGGGTCGATGGTCGTCGTCTCCAGCATGGTCCGGCCCAGGGTAGAGATGGTCTGTCGCAGACGCCGCTGGATGTGGCCGTGCGACGCCTGCAACTGCCCCGAGGCGCTGCGGTAGGCGATGTCGTGGCGGCGTGGGTGGTCCTCCATCTCCTGAAGGGTCAGGAAGTACTCCACTGCCGCGTTGGCCCAGGCCAGGTTCATCTCGCGCTGAGCCGACATGCGGGCGGTGTGGCGCAGGTAGTCGAAATCCTCGACGCGGTAGGGCTGCCCATCCAGATAGAGCCGCACGTCCTCCGAGCCGATGTTGATCGGGTTGCCCGAGGTGTTGAAGGCGGCGATCGAGAAGAAGAACTTCTGGGTGTCATTGTAGCGGACCGGCAGCAGCATGATCGCGCCGGACGGCCCATTCGACACCATCAGGGCGTTGCCGCGCGAGAAGCGAACGCCCACGCCGTGATCGGCCGTCGGGATCATCCGCACCTCGGGCGGCGGCGTGGTGGCGCAGGCGGCCAACAGAGCGCCAGCGCTTGCTAAGATAAGCAACCTTCTCATCGGCGTTTCGCTCCTACCGCGCCCAGGATGCCGATGAGCAGGCCGATGATCGCACCTATCGGTCCGGCGACGAAAAAGCCGACCGCGCCGAACATCAAACCTGCCAGACACCCCATAATCGCCCCTCTGGAATAATAGGACATAGATGTCCTAGAGAGGTTACCGCTCCGCTAACACCATCGCGCCGATGGAATGGGAGAAGATCGTCGGCGCGAATATCAGGCGCCTCCGCAAGGAGCGCGGCTTGAGCCAGGAGACTCTCGCGGGTGAAGCGGGGCTGGCGATGCGTCACCTGGGTCGCATTGAGCGCGGCGAGGGCAATCCGACAGTGGCCATTCTAGGCAAGCTGGCGGAAGTGCTTGGCGTCCATCCTGCAGATTTTTACGCAGGAGGATGAGCTTGGCGAAAAGACCGTTCCTGACTCCAAGGCGACCTAAGGGATGTCAGCTTCTAGGCAACTAACTTCCAACAGCGACCGCTCGATAACGAGGATAGGGTTAGACCCTTGGCTGATATCGCAACGCCAGTTGCTGGACGTAACGGCTGCGCTTGAGTTAGTTATGCTTGCTGACGTCGGGGTGAAGCTATGGGTACAGCTTGGATCGGCTGGGTTGCTGTGGGCATTTTGGCCGGATCAGCGCCGAACGCCCTTGCGGCGGTCTCCCAAGTTCAGGCCGCACCCCAAGAGGCGGCCCAAGGCGACGCTACAGTCGCTCTGACCTATGCGGCCGCTCAGCAACGTATTCGCTCCAACTCCAGTCTCGGTCGCGCTGCCGGCTATGGGATGCAGGCCGCCAGGGCCCAGGCGGATGTGGCTGCCGGGCTAAATCGGCCGACCGTAGCACTCGATGCTCAATTGATCCATTATCGCAAGACATTCGATCTCTCGCTGGGCGACACGCTGGACCGCGCACAGGCCGAGCTCGGCGCCGCCATTCCTGGGCTCATCGCGGACTTGCCCGGCGTGCCGGGTGACGTGTTGCAGAGTGTCGGTCAGCGGCTGGAAGCGGCGCTTCCCGAAATTTTCGCCGCCTTGCCGCAAGATGTCCGACTGCAGGTCGACGATACGACCTTTCGCCCCACGGTGACGGCGCTCCAGCCGATCTATACCGGCGGCGCAATTCCAGCCTTACGACGAGCGGCAGCGGCCAATGTGGATCTGGCGCAGGCGAAGCAGCAGGAAGCGGTCAGTCTGGAGGACGTAAATCTGGCGCGGGCGTACTTTGGCCAGGTGTTGGCAGCCGAAGCGCTGAAGATCGCACGCGAGACCCGTGACGGCTTCGATCTGCATTTGCGCAACGCTCGACTGTTGGAATCGCAAGGCGTGCTCAGCCACGCCCAGACGCTTCAGGTCGAAGTCGCCCGCGATGCGGCTCAGCGGCAGGTCAACAGGGCCGAACTGGAGCACGACAACGCTATGGCGTCCCTCGCCAGGGTTGTTGACACCAATGGCCCCGTCGTTCCAACCACGCCCCTGTTCGTAAACCGTGACCCAATCGGTCCAGCCGGCGTGTTTCTTGACCAGGCAAGCCAGACGAACGCTCGCCTTGCGCAGGCTCAAGCCGGGCGCGATCTGGCCGAGGCGGGCGCCGATCTCGCGGCGTCACGAATGAAGCCGTCCGTCTATGCATTCGGAACCTACAACCTGAACCCAGACGACGCTCTGCCGACCGAGCCGGATTGGGCGGTTGGGATCGGCGCCCGTTACACTCTGATTTCGACGGTGGATCGACGACGCATGCTGGGCGCAGCGCGCGCTCAGGCCTCGGCTGCTGCGGAGGTGGAACGACAGGCCCGAGACGACGCCCGATTGCTGGTCACGCGAGCGTATAATCAGGCAGAGTTGGCGCGTCGTCAGTTTCTGAGCATGGACAGCAGCCTAGAGGCCGCCAGCGAGAATCTTAGAGTTCAGGAGGTTGGGTTCCGTGAAGGCGAGGCCACAGCCGCCTCGGTCGTGGACGCCCGCAATCTTCTGGGGGCCGCGCGTTTGCAACGCGCAGCAGCAGCTTACGAATATGATCTCAGCCTGGCCGCCTTGCTGGCGGCGTCGGGAAGCGATCTGACCTTGAACGACTATCTGCAACGCGAAGACCGGATAAGCGCGCCATGAGCGAGACGCCTCCCTTTGCCGATGCCCCGACAAACGGTGCGCCGACCATCGCGGCCAGTCGTACATCTGCACGGCGCCGTATTCTGCCTGTGATCGTGGGCGTCGGCCTCGTACTGCTGATCGGCTTCATCATCGTGGGCCTCTTCCTCGCGGCCCGTCCTGCCAGGGATCAAGTTCAGGGCATGGTCGAGGCGGAGACCTTCACTGTTGCGACCAAGGTGCCCAGTCGCGTGGAGCGCTTCCTGGCTTCAGAGGGCGATCAGGTGAAGGCAGGTCAAGAGTTGGCTCTGATGAGCAGCCCGGAGGTTGCAGCAAAGGAGGCTCAGGCCCGGGCCTTGCTTCAGTCGAGTGAGGCCATTCAGTCGATGAGCCGCGAAGGCGCTCGCCGCGAGGATGTGCAGTCGGTCGAGTCCGTCTGGCGCGCCGCGCAGGCGACGGCTCGTTTGGCGGACCAGACTGCGCGGCGGGCGGAGAACCTGTTCGCCGAAGGCGTGATTTCCGCCCAACGCCGTGACGAAGCCGTGGCCGCTCGCGCTGCTACAGCCTCGCAGTCCGAAGCCGCCCGTCAGCAGTATCTGAAGGCGTTGGCAGGGACACGGCCGCAGGAAAAATCCGTTGCCGACGCCAATGTGCAAGGCGCGCAGGCCGCCGTCGCCGAGGTCCAAAGCCTCCAAAGTGAGACACGACTGCTTGCTCCAAACGACGGCGAAGTTGCGGAGCGTTTCGCCAATGTCGGCGAGCTCGTGCTCACGGGCGTGCCAGTCTTCACAATCGTGGACATCGGCGACCCTTGGGTTACGTTCAGTGTGCGCGAGGATCAGTTTCGCGATCTGAAAATCGGCGCGATCGTGCGTGGCGACGTGCCCGCACTCGGCCTCGCTGACGTGGCCTTCCGGATCACCGCCATCAATCCTCAAGGCGAGTTCGCCACTTGGCGCTCAACCCGGCAGTCCAGCGGCTATGACGTGCGAAGCTTTCAGGTCAAGGCCAAGCCTGTTCGACCCGTCAACGGCCTGAGGCCTGGCATGAGCGTGCTGTTCGATTGGTCCGCACGGTGAGACGCCTCGCGGCCGTCTTCGTGTCGGCCGTTCGGGACGAGGCGCGCGTCCTGATGACCCGACCGTGGGACGCGTTCGTCGCCTTTGGCCTGCCGCTGATCCTGCTGATGGTCATTGCGGCGATGCTGGCCCCTGGAGTGATCCGTCAGGCCCCGGTCGCCGTGGTCGATCAGGACAATTCGGCTTTCAGCCGCGCCGCAATTCGCAACATGGAGGCGAGCCCCGGTGTTCGCGTGACCCATGCTCCGGCGACGATGATGGAGGCCATGGCCTTGATCCGACGGGGCAAGATTTACAGCGTCGCTCATTTCCCAGCAGATTTTTCTGACGGTGCGTTTCGTCGGCCGGAACAGGTGACCGTGTCGTTCAATGGCGCCTTCCAGACGGTCGGCGCCTTGTCGGCCTTGGGGCAGAGCGCGGCCATCGCATCAGCGGCCGGCCAGCCGTTGCAAGAACGCGCACGCCAGAGAGGATTGCCCGAAACCGCATTGCAACTCCCCGCTGTCCAAGTGTCGATCGTCGGCAACCCGCAACTCAGCTTCGAGCTTTTTCTCGGCGGACTTCTGGCGCCGGGGGTCCTTCATCTGCTGGCGGCTTGTTCCGCGGTGTTGGCGGTTGGTCGGCAAATGCAGGGCGGCTCCTTCAAACGCTTCAAGGCCGAGACCGGCGGCTTCACGACGACAGCTCTGATCGGGCGACTCATTCCGCACGTCGTGATCTTCAGCCTGTGGGGGTTGGCCTGGATCGCCTGGCTCAGCGGCGTCCGGGGATGGGGTGTAGCAGGCTCTCTCCCTTTGCTGATCCTTGGCATACTCGCCTTGATGGCGGTGAGCGTTGTCTTATCGGCTTTTCTGGTCGCCGCGCTTGGCGAGGTGGATATGGCGTTCTCGGCCACCGCCATCTACTCGGGTGCGGCTATCGCCTTTTCCAACGGCACTCTCCCGCTGGACCATGGGCCGCGCTTTGCCCGGATCTGGAGCGATATCCTTCCCTATACGCACTATCTACGGCTGCAGACGGGTCAGCTGGTCACGGGGGCGGATTCAGCAGCGGCATGGCGAGACTTGATGATTCTGAGCGGCGTCACCGTGATCGGTCTGATCGTTTCGGCGCTTTTCATCCGGGTACGAGCGCGTCTTGTCCCCAAGCCGGAGAATTTGAACTTTCCGCTCCCGCAACAGGGCGTTATCGTCGCCTTCGCCGCGACGTTCCGGAACCTGCCGCGTGCGCGGCCGGTCAGCAGCCTGCTGATCCTGGCCGTCGTCCTTTACGCCTTTTACTATCCGGCCGCCTATGCCGGACAGGCCGCGACGGGACTGCCCATCGCCATAGCGACACCGACGCAGACAGCGCTGACGCGCACTCTTGTCGAAGACCTGAATGCTTCGCGCGAGATCGAGGTCGCCGCCGTGATTTCATCCCCTGCTGAGGGCTTTGAACTGATGCGGCGCGGCGTTGTCGACGGGGTCGTCGTCCTGCCTCAGCGTTTTGAGGCCGATCTGTTGAGGGGGGTGCCGACGGGCGTGGCCATCTGGCTCAACGGCGGTTATCTGGTTCGTGTCACAGCGGTCGGCAAAGCCGTCGCCGCCGCAACAGCGCAGGTCGCCGAGGCGCAGTTGAAAGGGCTGCCTGATATCGCCCGCGCCGTCAGATTGGCGCCGACCCTGAAGCAGGTTTCCCTCTTCAACCCGACGGAGGGCTACGGCGGTTACGCCGTGCCGGCGGTCAGTCTTATCATCTTGCAGCAGACGCTATTGCTGGGAGCCGGCGTGATCACAGCCGTGCGTCGAGAAACCGGCGCGGCTAGGCTGAAACGCAGCGCGCGCTTGGGTCTGTGGCTGGCGCTTACGGCGATTGGGACAGCCTCCAGTCTCTTCTATTTCGGTTTCGTGTTCTGGTTTCAGGACTATCCCCGCGCAGGCAACCTCATCGGCGTCCTACTGCTGGCGCCCATATTTTCAGCGGCGGTCGCCGCTGTGGGTCTGCTTCTAGGCGCGCTTTTCGATCGCCATGAACGGGTCTTGCAGGTTCTGGTCGGCACTTCCGCGCCCTTGTTCTTCCTGTCAGGCGCTGCGTGGCCGCATTTCATGATGCCTGAAGGTCTCGTCTGGCTCGCGCATTTTTCACCGTCCACCGCTGCCGTTCAGGCCTTTGTTCGCCTGAACGCCATGGGCGCCAGCCTTTCAGAAGTCTCAGGTTTGGCAGCCATTTTGACAGGCCTTGCCTTCGTCTATGGCGGCCTGTGGGTGGTGCGTGGACCAGCGCGTTCTGACCTGCGTCGATGACGTCGGGCGCGAACAAATCAGTTAGCTAGAGAGAAACAAACTCTATCTCGACATCGAAAGGGATGGTGACACTGCGGATGTCGGATCCTATCGCGCTTTGGCTGACGTTCGCGCTATCCATCGAAGCTGAACTGTTCAAACATCGGCGACGGGCTTAGAGCAGAACTCAGCAAGCAACCAGTAACCAAACCCACGTCGAGCTTCTAAGTCGCGTTCTTGCAACGCCGACAGTGGCCGCTTCTGGCGCATCAGCGTTGTTTGGAGCGTATCTTGAGGAGGGGGGGTGTTGATCGTGGGAGGTGGCCATGAGCCAGCCCGATCTGTTTCGTTTACCCCACAAACCCTGGAACGCTGGTCGAATGACCGGTGCGAAGGCCCCACTTAAGCCAAAGCACATCTGGGCGATCCGTCAGAACCTGAAGTCCGTTGGATCGACACGAGATCTCGCGATGTTCAACATCGCATTGGACGCCAAGCTGCGGGGCTGTGATCTGGTAAAACTCCGTCTGGGCGATATTGCTCAAGGCGGCGTCATTTGGCAGCGGTCGACGATCATCCAGCAGAAGACCGGTCGGCCCGTGCCGTTCGAGATCACGGAGGCCGCGAGGGAAGCTCTGGCTCACTGGTTGGAGCTCCGAGGAAGACGGCGTGACGACTGGCTGTTCCCCAGCCGCAGCCGGGATGGAGAGCACATATGCACCAGGCAGTACGCCCGGCTGGTCGATACCTGGGTGAGAATGATCGACCTGAATCCCAGCGCCTATGGCACCCATAGCCTTAGACGGACCAAGGTGGCCTTGATCTATAAGAAGACCGGAAACCTACGCGCCTGCCAGCTCCTTCTCGGGCACGGAAAGCTCGAGAGCACCGTTAGGTATCTCGGCATCGAAGTCGACGACGCGCTGGAGATTTCAGAGCAGATCGACCTCTGAGCAGGCTTGGGGCGGCCCGCCGTAAAGCGGACTGCCCTATGTCTCAGAACTGTGGAAAGCGGACGTCACCACCAAACGACGGCGATCAGCGTAGCACAATAGAGGAAGAGGGCTGGCAGGGTCGCAACCGACGACCACATCATCCTGCCTCTCGAAGCCAATTGGAAACCCAATACTGGGCTTCCGAGCAGAACAGCTGTGATGGTCGTTATTCCGGCAAATGCACCGTATTCAGCCGTGCTGAATGTCCATAACCCGGCGATCAAGCACCAGAACGTAGCCAACACTCCCCCTAACGCCGTGGCCACTATCGAGAAAACTGCGGGTGCCTTGGCCCACCGATCTACGTCGGGGAGTGCGGACGACATCTGGATTTCCTTGCCAGCTAGCCGTTACACAAGCAGACGCCGTGAGCGTCTGCAACGGGTGGAAAGCGGACGCTCAAACGGGTCTGAGATCACTGCTGGCGGTAAACGGATGATCCTTGGCTATGGCCATGATCATCATCCCTGTTGACGACGATTAGACGATTAGCTAATGATCACAACATGAGTTCGGTCTTCAAAGCCCTTTCGGATCCCACGCGTCGCCGCGTCCTTCAGATGCTGCGTGCGGGCCCGCTGAGCGCCGGTGCGATCAGCGATCAGTTCGACGTGTCTAAGCCGACCATGTCGGCGCACTTCGCCGTGCTGAAAGAGGCTGACCTAGTTCAGACGGAGAAGGCCGGCAAGGCCGTCATCTATCATCTGAAGCTCTCGGTGCTGGAAGACGCGCTGCTGGGCTTCGTCAACTCTTTCGAGCCGAGTGTCGGGACTCCGGCCGCCAAGGACACAGCGAAATGAACAAGGATCTGATCAAGAGCCTGATGGTGGCCGGAGGGCTGATCGCCGTGGCGCTCGCCGCCACCTCAACTCGATCGATGGGCCTCATCGACGGCGATGCCGTGACCCGACTGGTCATGGGGGCCACCGGGCTGATGCTTGTCTGGTATGGCAACAGAATGCCCAAGACCCTCGTGCCGGCGGCAAAGGCGCGCCAGGTCCAACGCGTCGGAGGCTGGTCCATGGTTCTGAGCGGCTTGATCTACGCCGGGCTTTGGGCGTTCGCGCCGCTTGACCTCGCTTTCACGGCCGGTTGCGCGGTGGTGGTCGCTGGCCTGGTCGTGACCATCGGCTACTGCCTGTCGCTGCGACGCAAGGCGGTCGCCTGAAGCGCCGAACGAGTCCTACAACGTGTCGCTAGCCAGTGACCACAGGCCTGTCCGCCTGATCGCGCCCGCGATCGACTGACCCAACTTTTCCCCTTCCTCGATCTCACGCGCGGACTGATCCGCGTGATCGATCCCTCATGCCCGGAGATCATCCCATGATCCAGCAAGCCTTCCTCCGTCGCGCCCTTGTCGGCGCAGCGCTCGCGCTGAGCGCACTCCTGTCGAGCGCGGCGACGGCCCAGACGCCGTCATCGCCCCGCCCGGCACTGTGGGTGCTGAGTGACGCGGATTCGACCGTCTACCTGTTCGGCACAATCCATTTCATGCGACCAGACACCAACTGGCGGACTGACGAAGTAGCGGCGGCGCTGGCGGCGTCTCAGTCGCTGGTGCTCGAGGTCTCCGATCCCGAAGACCAGGCCGCGGTCGTTCCGCTGATCCAGCAGTACGGCAGATCGCCCGAGCGACCTCTCTCCACCCTCCTGAGCCCTGATGAGTTTAAGCGCTTTGACTCCGCCGCCAGCGCGCTCGGCGCGTCGGGGGCTCAGATTGACACCCTCAGGCCTTGGCTCGCCGGCGTGATGCTGTCGGCCGCCATTCCGGCGCGGGGTGGGTTCGATGCGGCTTCCGGCGTGGACGTCCTTCTCCGCGCGGACGCCAAGCGTGCAGGGTTGCCGCTCAAGGGGCTGGAGACTCCCGAGGACCAAATCCGAATGCTCTCGGGTTTCCCTGAAGACGGCCAGCTTGCCTTCCTGCGCAACACCCTCGACACGTTTGACCAGGCGCCCACCGAACTGGCGCAACTGGCGGACGCCTGGGGCCGAGGCGATGTCGACAGGATCGCCGACGTTACGCTTGACCCAATGAGGACGCGCAGTCCTGCGGTTTATCAAACCGTGATCGTTGAGAGAAACCGTCGCTGGGCGGGTCAGATCGCCCAGATGCTGGATGGCTCAGGCACGACATTTGTCGCCGTGGGCGCGCTGCATCTCGCAGGAGACCATAGCGTTCAGGACTTCCTACGCCAGGGCGGGTTTGCAGCGGTTCGCATTCAATGAGGACGGACGAGGGCCGTTAGCGCGGCCCTCACCAGTCATTGCATTCCGATGTGGCTAGCTTTCACCGCAGGGTCCGCAATGGGTCGAAAGTGGCCGAATGCTTCCGAGCGAGAAGCCGACGTTCCCTAGCCCAAGTTGCACAGCTGAACGTCGCTTTCCTGGCGGTTAGTGGATGTCCGCTCCTGGCGCGTCGCCGACATCAGCGCGAATAGGCGAGGACACCTGACCATAAGCCGACGAAGCCCCTCCGGTGGGGCAAGAATGACGAACCCTCTTGGGAGGACTCATCAATGCGACCGCCCGACGGGAAGATGGCTCTTGTCATGATGCCCCATCGGCATCCATGCCGCTACGAGCACTCGGAGTGCAAGGTCTGCCTTGTTCACCATGCAGGAGTCCTGGATACATCGCGACGGGCGCGGGCTCGGCTCAGATCAGTGCGAAGGCGACCCCGCTTGCGGCGGTCAGGGCAACGACTATCCATGGTGTGCACTTCCACACCGTCAACAGAACGAAGCCGGCCAGCGCCACGAGGAAGTCGATCGGACTCAGGATCGCGCTGGTTCCTACTGGGGTATAGAGGGCGAAAGCGAGAATGCCGACGACCGCCGCGTTCGCACCGCGCATCGCCGCCTGGGCCGCCGGTCGGGCGCGCAGCAGGCTCCAGAACGGCAGCACGCCTGTCACCAGCAGCAATCCCGGCGCGAAGATCGCCACGAGACAAAGGGCGGCCCCAGCGAGTCCATTCGGAGAAGGCTCCATCACGGCGCCCAGATAGGCGGCGAAGGTGAAAAGCGGCCCCGGGACGGCTTGGGCTGCGCCATAGCCCGCAAGAAAGCCATTGGAATCGATCCAGCCGGGCTGCACCACGCCTTCTTCGAGCAGGGGCAGAACGACGTGACCGCCTCCGAAAACGAAGGCGCCGGCTCGATAGAAGACGTCCAGCAAGGCGACGCCGTGGAACCCTGTCGCCATGGAGGCGAGCGGTAGGCCCGCCAGAAGCAGAAGGAACAGGACCAGGGCCCCTGCGCCGGCGCGCCGTGAAATCGGGAAGCTTGCAGTCGCCCCTGGCGCGGCGGTCGTCGTGCGGCAAAGGCGCAGCCCCGCCAGACCGCCGAGGACGATAGCGACGATCTGGCCTGTCGCTCCGCCGAGCAACATCAGGATTACAACAGCGGCTAGGCCGATGACTGCTCTTTGCCAATCAGGGGTCAGGGTGCGGGCCATCCCCCAGACCGCCTGAGCGACCACAGCCACGGCCACCAGCTTCAGTCCATGAAGCAGGCCCATTCCAACTGGCCCGTGGAGCGAGGCTGCGCCCATGGCGAACAAGACCAGAAGCGCGGCGGACGGCAGCGTGAAGGCGCACCATGCCGCAACGCCACCCAATGGGCCGGCGCGCCACAAGCCCAAGGCGTAGCCCACTTGGCTGGAGGCCGGCCCTGGCAGGAATTGGCACATGGCGACCAGGTCGGCGTATCCGGCTTCATCGATCCAACGGCGTCGAGCGACCAACTCGTTCCGGAAATAGCCGAGGTGCGCGACGGGGCCGCCGAACGACGTGAGGCCGAGTTTGAGGAAGACCGCGAAGACCTCTGCCGGCGAGCCGGTCAGGGGCGCGCTCAGGCGTCTGTGGGCTGCTTTGGATTCGCCGCTGATTTCCGTGGCCATTCTCCAGCAATCCAGTCTGATGCTACGCAGACCTGATCGCGATCGCTGACAGGTCATTGGCCGCATCGATCGGCACGCCCGACGCCTTTCGCTCGGAATAGCGATCCACCAACTGACCTGCGTGCCACCGCGTCAAGACGGTGAAGCGCACCAGTTCCTCCATCACATCGACGATGCGATCGTAGTAGCTGGACGGCTTCATGCGGCCGTCGTCGTCGAACTCCAGGAAGGCCTTGGCGACGCTGGACTGGTTGGGGATGGTGATCATCCGCATCCAGCGGCCGAGCAGGCGCAGGGTGTTGACCGCGTTGAAACTCTGCGAGCCGCCGGAGACCTGCATGACGGCAAGGGTGCGGCCCTGAGTCGGGCGCATACCGCCCATGCTCAGCGGCAGGTGATCGATCTGAAGCTTCATGATCCCCGAAATCTGGCCGTGGCGTTCGGGGCTGCTCCAGACCATGCCCTCCGACCACAGGGCATGCTCGCGCAGTTCGTGGACGGCGGGATGATCGTCGTAGTCGACCTGATCGGTCAGCGGCAGGTCGGACGGATCGAAGATGCGCGTTTCGCAGCCCATGAAGCGCAGCAGGCGAGCGGCCTCCTCGACGCATAGCCGGGAATAGGAGCGGTCGCGCAGTGAGCCGTAGAGCAGCAGGATGCGGGGCGGATGATCGTGCGGGCCGAGGCCGAGCGCGGGGCGGCTGGACAGATAAGCTGGGTCGAGCGCGGGCAGGTGGTCGGGATCAGGCAGGTCGCGAAGGCGGGTCATCGGGCGCGCAGTTCCTTGAACATGAAGGCCGCCGAGGCCGGGCACAGGCCGCGGAACTGCCGGGAGGCGGCGACTGAGGGCGGCGCGGCTGACCGAAGGGCGACCGAATAGCCGTGTCGCTGGAAGAAGGCGGCGGCCGAGGTCGTGAGCAGATAGAGAC
>JALAGW010000357.1 GCA_022712235.1 Brevundimonas sp.
CCAGATGGCTCTTGCCGCTGCCGGGCGGGCCGAAGATCGACAGGACCGAACCGGCCATTTCGGGCCAGGTCGCCAGCACAGAGGTGGCCGTGGAATTGGATTCGGACACCACGAAATCAGCCGCGCGTTGCGACGCCTCCTGCCGCAGGGGCAGGCGCAGTTGCTGGATGTCGGAACCGAGTGCGGTCATGAGCAGACCATAGCAGAGGCCGTCCAGCGCGCTGTGGGCAGGTTCCCGGCGGCGGTGGACAACCGCGCGGCGCTGTGGATTTAGCCGCCAGCCTTGACTTTCCGGGGCGATGATGGGCCTTTCGCCCCTCCTAATTCACGCTGTTCTACAGCCGTTTTCAGACGATATCCGATCATGCACGCCTATCGCACCCATACCTGCGGCGCCCTCCGTTCGACGGATGCGGGCGCGAATGTTCGTCTGTCGGGCTGGGTTCACCGCAAGCGCGACCACGGCGGCCTGCTGTTCATTGACCTGCGCGACCACTATGGCCTGACCCAGCTGGTGCTGCACCCGGAGACGCCGGGTTTCGAGGCTGTCGAGCGCCTGCGCGCCGAAAGCGTCATCAAGATCGACGGCGAAGTGGTCAGCCGCTCGGCCGAAACCACCAACGCCAACCTGCCGACCGGCGAGATCGAAGTGCGCGTCCTGTCGGTCGAGGTCCTGTCGGAAGCCGCCGAACTGCCGCTGCCGGTCTTCGGCGAGCCGGAATATCCTGAGGAAATCCGCCTCAAGAACCGCTTCCTCGACCTGCGCCGCGAGACCCTGCACAAGAACATCGTCCTGCGCTCGAAGGTGATCCACTCGATCCGCCAGCGCATGGTCGAGCAGGGCTTCCTTGAATATCAGACGCCGATTCTGACCGCCTCTTCGCCGGAAGGCGCGCGCGACTTCCTGGTGCCGTCGCGCATGCATCCGGGCAAGTTCTACGCCCTGCCGCAGGCCCCGCAGCAGTTCAAGCAGTTGCTGATGGTGTCGGGCTTCGACCGCTACTTCCAGATCGCGCCCTGCTTCCGCGACGAAGACCTGCGCGCTGACCGCTCGCTGGAATTCTACCAGCTCGATGTCGAGATGAGCTTCGTCACCCAGGAAGACGTCTTCGCCGCCATCGAGCCGCTGATGAACGGCGTCTTCAACGAGTTCGGCGAGGGCAAGCCGGTGTCGCCCATCGACGGGACGCACACCTTCATCAACGACTTCGGCGACACGTTCGAGCACAAGGGCTTCGAGCGCCTGACCTATGCCCAGTCGATGAAGTGGTACGGTTCGGACAAGCCGGACCTGCGCAACCCGATCAAGATGCAGGACGTTTCGGATCACTTCCGCGACGGCGGCTTCGGTCTGTTCGCCAAGATCCTCGGCGCGGACGCCAAGAACGCTGTCTGGGCCATCCCGGCGCCGACCGGCGGCTCGCGCGCCTTCTGCGACCGTATGAACTCTTGGGCTCAAGGCGAAGGCCAGCCGGGCCTGGGCTACATCTTCTGGTCGGACGACCAGCAGGCCTGGGGCGGCCCGATCGCCAAGAACCTGGGCCAGGAACCGACCGAAGCCCTCATGGCTTCGCTGGGTTTGGGCAAGGGCGACGCCGCCTTCTTCACCGCCGGCGACCCCGCTGTTTTCGCCAAGTTCGCCGGTCTGGCCCGCACTCGCGTCGGCACGGAACTGAAGCTGGTCGACGAAGACCAGTTCAAATTCTGCTGGATCGTCGACTTCCCGATGTTCGAATGGTCGGAAGAAGAGAAGAAGGTCGACTTCAGCCACAACCCGTTCTCGATGCCGCAGGGCGGGATGGAGGCCCTGGAAACGCAAGACCCGCTGACCATCCGCGCCTATCAGTACGACATCGTCTGCAACGGCTATGAGCTGTGCTCGGGCGCGATCCGGAACCACAAGGCCGAGATCATGCTCAAGGCCTTCGAGATCGCCGGCTACGACGCCTCGGTGGTCGAGGAGCAGTTCGGCGGCATGCTGAACGCCTTCCGCTTCGGCGCTCCGCCGCACGGCGGTCTGGCCCCCGGCATCGACCGCATCGTCATGCTGCTGGCCAACCAGACGGCCATCCGCGAGGTCATCGCCTTCCCGCTGAACCAGCAGGGCCAGGATCTGTTGATGAGCGCGCCCGCCGAGGCCGCCGACAAGCAGCTGAAGGAACTGTCGATTCGCACGGCCCTGCCGCTCAAGTAGACGGCGACTGTCAGTCGAATCGGAAAGGGCGGCCTTCGCGGGCCGCCCTTTTTGTTTGGATGTTCGGTCTAGTTGCCGGAGGCGATGACCAGATTGCGCTGACGCGGCGGAATGGGCGGCGCCGGAGGAGCCGGCGGCGTGCGGATGACACGGATGCGGCCGCCGCCGCACGACCGCACCGTCAAGCCGTTGGGCAGGCGGGTCGCGCCGTCGCCGCAGGCCTCCTGGACCTGATCCTGGGTCAGACCGCGCGCGCCGGACAGGTCGGCGCCGCGAATATCGGTCCGGCTCATCGAAGCGCCCGAGAAGTTGGCGCGGTCGAAGCTGGCGCCGGTCAGGCGGGCGCTGTCCAGTGAAGCGTTGTTGAACTTGGCGCCGTCGAACACCCCGTTGCTCAGGTTGGAAGCGTTGATCTCGGCGTTGGAGAAGTCGGCGCCGTTGGCGCGGACATTGGCCAGGGTCGACCCGAACATTTCGCTGCTGTTGAACCTGGCGCGGGTCAGGACGGCGCGGTTGAAGTTGGCGCCGTTCAGCTCGGCCGAGGACAGGCTGGCGTCCTGGAAATTCGTGCCGATCAGATTGGCGCCGGTGGCTTCGGCGCCGGTCAGATTGGCGCTGGTGAAGACCGCGCTGGTGAAGTTGGCGCCCATCATTTCGACGCCGCGCATGTCGGCGCGGCTGAAATCGCTGCCGGCGAAGTTCGAACCAAGCAGTTCGGCGCCGCGCAGGGTGGCGCCGACCAGGGTGGCGTTGGTGAAGCTGGCGCCGGTGAAGGTGGCGCCCGACAGGTCGCGGCCCGACAGCTCGCAGCGGTTGCAGCTGCCGCCCAGCGAAACCATGCGGGCGACGTCGCGATCCTGCATCTGCGACAGGTTCACCACCCCGGCGAAAGCGGGGGCTGCGACCAAGGCGCCAGCCAGCCCGCCGGTGAGGGCTGCGGCTGCAGGAGCGAGGCGACGGAGGAGGGCGAGCGGGCGTTTCATCACGCTACCTAAATGCGCCCATCGCCTGAATAACCCTACTTAAATCGCGGTAACGAAGGCGACCTTCAGCAGGCTGGAATGCGCAGGCCTGACGGCAGGACCGTCGCATCGTCGCCGCAGGCCTGGTTGAGCTGGCCCTGGGTCAGGCCGACCGCCCGCGCCAGCTGCGCGCCCGACAGGTTGGTTCCGCTGAGCCTGGCGCCCGACAGCGTGGCGCCGTCCAGATAGGCGCCGACGAAGCTGGCGTTGGTCAGGTCCGCGCCCGCGAAGTTAGAGCCGGAGAAGACGCCGCCATAGGCTTCCACGTCGCGCATGTCGGCGCGCGAGAAGCGGGTGCGGTTCATGACGGTCAGGCTGAGGTCGGCCTGACGCAGGCGGGCGCCCGTCAGGTTGAGACCGCGGACCTCCATGCCCGAGAAATCGCCCTGGAACAGGTTGCAGCCGGGGCAGCTGGCGCCGCCGCGCACGCGGCTGATCTGCGAGGCGTTCTGGGCGACGGCGGGCAGGGCCGTGGCGGCGGCGAGCGTGGCGACGAGTGCGATAGCGAGACGGTTCATGCGAAGGCTCCGGGGCTTTGCCCCTGTCTAGCAAGAAGCGGGCCGAATGCCGGTTTGTCTCAACCCTGCATCTGCGGGGCCGCGCCGCAGGTGTCGCAGATCCAGCCGCCGCCACGATTCTGCAGGCTGAAATCGCCGCAGGCCGGGCAGGCGACGGCCTCGGTCGGGGCGGCGTCGCGCGGCGTCTCGACCTTGCGTCCAAATGGGACGACGACGAGGTTGTCGGGCGCCGCGCCGCGCGCGAAGCCCTTGGAGATGAACCGGGCGGCGGGCACAGGCTCGGCGTCGTTCGTCGCCGTCGCGCCCAGGCCGTCGGGGTTGCCTTCGGGTTCGGCGTTGGCCAGTTCCTGACGCTCCAGATAGGAGACGCCCAGTTCACGGAAGATGTAGTCGAGGATCGAGGTCGCCGAGCGGATCGAATCATTGCCGGTGACGCGACCGGCGGGTTCGAACCGGGTGAAGACGAAGGCATCCACGAACTCGTCCAAAGGCACGCCGTATTGCAGGCCGATCGAGATGGCGATGGCGAAATTATTCATCAGGCTACGGAAGGCGGCGCCTTCCTTGTGCATGTCGATGAAGATCTCGCCCAGTTCGCCGTCTTCGTATTCGCCGGTGTGGATATAGACCTTGTGGCCGCCGACGGCCGCCTTCTGGATATAGCCCTTGCGGCGGTCCGGCAGCTTGCGCCGGGTGCGGTCGCGCTCGACCACCTTCTCGACCACCCGTTCGACGGTGCGGGCCTCCGGCTCGGCGCGGCGCTGAGCCGGGGCGTCGGGCTCTGGCAGTTCCAGATGAAAGTCGGCGGGCGCGGCGGCGCGACGCAGGACCACGGCGCGGCGGCCGTCGCGAGCGGCCTGGCCAAGGGCGCGGGCGGCCTGAAGCGGCCCGGCGCGCCAGTCGATCAGGTCCGGCGTCGCGTCAGGCGTGTCGCTGAAGGGTTCGATCGCGCGGCGCAGTTCAGCCTCGAAAGCGGCGGGATCGGAGGCCAACAGGGGGCGCAGGGCCTCAGGCGCGGCGGTCCAGTCGGACAGGTCGGCATGGCCGAAGGCCGCGGCGCGGGCCGCCTCAATGGCGGACGGATCAAAGCCCAGGCGAGGGAGCAGGTCAGCGCCATCCATGACCGACAGGCCCAGGACATCGCCGACAAAGCCCGCATCCAGCACGGGCGGGGCAAAGGCGGCGGCCAGTTGGTCGGTCTGGCCCAGGGCCAGTTCGACGGCTTCCAGCTCGACATCGGTGAAGCCCAGATCACGCAAGGCGGAGTGATTGATTCCGGGTGTCCCCATCAGGGTGCGACGGCCGAACAGCCGGCGCTCGGCGTCCTCCACGTCGCCGCCGGCGCGGGCGATGGCGCGGGCCAGCGCGGGGCGCAGACGACGTTCGGTCTCGCCGTCCTCGGTCTGGAACAGGTCGGTGGCGGCGAAGGGCGAGGCGCCGAGGCGCAGATCCAGTTCGGCGTCGCGCACGAACAGGCTGATGGCGGCGTGGCGGCGGCCATGGCGAGCCTGCAGGGTGTCGTCCTGACCCCGCTCGCGCGCCAGATGAGCGGCCTCGTCCTTGACCGCGTCCCACTCGGCGCAGGGGCCAAGGCGAGCGGCCAGTTCGCTGGAGGCGGCGTTGGCGGCGGCCGAGACCCGAGCGCCGACCGATGCGGCGTGGGTCGAGGTATTCTCGGCGTCCTTGGCCACGGACCAGTCGGCCAGGCCCGACAGGCCCAGCGCGATGGGACGGACGGCCTGACGACGCCGGGCGGACACGGCGTCAGGACAGAATCCGACGGAGATTTCGTGCGCTAGCGCTATGACGAGCAGGCGGCCAGATCGTCCAGGGCGGCGTCGAAGGCTTCGCCGCGCAGGGCCGCCAACTGGGGAAGGAACAGGGCCGCTCGGGCTTCCAACACGGCGTCGCCCAGGGCCTCGGCGTCGTGCGGCGTGAAGGTCAGGGCCAGATCGCCTTCTAGCGCGGCTTCGGCCACGGCCAGGGCTTCGGGACCGCCCGAGGCGATGCTGTCGCGCGGGGCCAGGACCGGCGTTAGGGGGCGGGCGGTCGAGACAGGCAGGGCGACGGCGGGGCTTTCGCCCTCGACAGCGCGGATGATGTCGGCGTCATCGGCGCCGCAGCGTCGGGCGATCAGGGCGGCGCGGGCCAGGGCCGGATTGGCGGCGGGATCGGCGCAGGCCTCGCGCGGGCCTTCGCAGCGGTCCACGGCTTCGGCGACAGCCTTCAAGGCGTCGGACAGGGCCTCGGCGGCGCGGCCGGACAGGCGCTCGCCCCTTCGAGCGGCGCTCAGGTCGGCCAGGCGGCGCGCGGCGCCGGGATCGCTGAGGGACAGGTAGGCGACGGCTGCGGGCGCGCGGTCGTCATTCGCGCCCGGTGCGGCCAGGCCCAGCAGCAGGACAGCCGCGAGTTCGTCGGCGAAGGTTTCGGCGTCGACCTCACTGTCGAACAGGCCCTGGGCGCGGCCCCAGGCGCCGAGCCGGCGCGCCCAGCGTTCGGCGGCGCCGTTCACGAAGGCGGCGTGATCCTCATCAGGAGCGGCGGCGTCCTGGGGCAGGTCGGTCGGCAGGCGTTCGGCCCAGTCCAGCCAGGCTTCGACCCGCGCGTCCGGCCAGTCGGCGGGCGCCAACGGCGGCGTCATGACGCCGG
>JALAGW010000004.1 GCA_022712235.1 Brevundimonas sp.
CCGCGTCGGATAGTATTCCGGCAGACGCGTGATTTCTTCGAACAGGCGCGAGCCTTCCGCGTCATAGAACCACTTGGGCGGCAGGGCCTTCACCCGGCGCGACAGGCCGTCGATCATGTCCTGACGAAAAGCGTCGTGTGCGCCCTCCTCCACGACCTGCGCCCCGTCCGCCGCCAGCCGGACGCCCGCGAACATCCAGCGCTGATGCGGATAGTAGAAGTTGCGATAGCTGGCCCGCGCATGGCCCTCAGGCGTGGCGAACGCCCCGCCGCGCAAGACCATCTGATTGGCCATGAACTTGCCGTTGTATTCCGCCGCCGTTCCCTCGGTCGGCCGGAACCCCGGATAGGGAGAATAGGCGCTGGCCGTCCACTGCCATACCTCATCCGCCAGATGGGACAGGGCTTCCGGCGCAGCTCGCGCCGCATGCTCCCACTCGGCCTCGGTGGGCAGTCGTTGTCCCGACCACCGCGCGAAGGCGTCGGCCTCATAGAAGCTGACGTGCCGCACCGGCGCCGCCGGTTCGACAGGTCGCCGCCCGCTCAGGGACATCGTGCTCCAGCCCGGTTTCTCCTCGCGCCAGTAGAGCGGCGCGATCCAGCTCTCCGCCTTCGCCCGCGCCCAGCCGTCCGCCAGCCAGAATTCAGCCCGCTGATAACCGCCGTCGTCGATGAACTCTATCCAGTCGGCGTTCGTCGTCAGGTCCGCCGCCAGGGAAAACGGCTCAAGCCAGACCTGATGAGCGGGACGCTCGTTATCAAAGGCGAAGCCTTGGTCGCCGGCGCCGATCTGGACCAGTCCGCTCTCGAACGAAACCCAGCCGCCCCTCCGGGGCTGAATCGCGCCCCGGCGCGGTTCGACCGCATAGGCCGCCGGGTCCAGCGGCGAGCGCGCCATCAGGTTCAGCATGTCCATCAGGAATAGTTCCTGATGCTGCTGTTCGTGGTTCAGGCCCAACTCGAACAGATAGCGTTCCAGACCGTCTTCCAGGCCCTCGGCCAGCCTCGCCTCCATGCGGCGATCGACCTCCTCGCGATAGGCCATGACCTGATCCAGAGAGGGGCGCGTCATCAGACCACGCTCGGCCCGATCCACCCGCTCGCCCAAGGCCTCGTAGTAGGAGTTGAACAGCCGGTTCAGGCGCTCATCAATCGGGACGTAGTCCGGCCTCCGCGCCAGAATCATGGTCTCGAAGAACCAACTGGCATGTCCCAGGTGCCACTTGCCCGGACTGGCTTCCGGCATGGACTGGGCCGCCAGGTCCTCTGCCGCCAGCCCCTCGGCCAGCCGTCGCGATTGCGACCTCACCCGCCGATAGACCGCCGCGTCCTGCTCGATGATCGGGGAAGCCCTGAGAGGGTGACTCATTCGCTCTGTGCTCGCTGAAGGCTGATCCGTCCGCCTCTTTTGAATGCCGCCTGACGCATGCAGGTTCCGCCGCCCGAAGGGACGTCGCCGCGCGGAACGGTCGCGCAGAGCCCGCGTTTCCGCCACGCGCCCTCCATTGTCGGATCGGCCGCCGGCTTCAGGATTCCCGTTGCATGCCCCATGTTCGCGTGCCTGACGGGCCGCAGGACAATGGCCCGAGCTATGCAGCCTCTCGCCGCCCGGTCGGCATCGTCGATGCGGCCGACTGGCGCCGCGCGATCGCCGAGCTTCTTCCTTCGTTGCGCGCCTTCGCCTTCACCCTCTCCCGCAACGCCGCCGACGCCGATGATCTGGTGCAGGAAACCCTGACCAAGGCCTGGGCGCATCGGGCGCGGTTCGAGCCGGGCAGTAATCTGCGCGCCTGGCTTTTCACCATCCTGAGGAACAGCTGGTACACGGGCGCCTCCAAACGCCGGCGCGAGGTGCCCGACGAAGAAGGCCGCTACGCCGCCGGCCTGACCGCCGAGGCCAGCCAGGAATGGAGCGCCGAGCTGACCTCGCTCCAGGCGGCCTTGAACGCCCTTCCGCCGGACCATCGCGAGGCCATAGTCATGGTTGGAGCCGCCGGTCTCTCCTATCAGGAAGCGGCCGATATCGCGGGCTGCGCCGTCGGGACCATAAAAAGCCGCGTCAACCGCGCGCGCCATCGTCTGGCCCTATTGCTGGAGATGGAACCCCCTGTCGAAGCTGACTAAAATGTAATCCGCGGCGACAGCTGAGCAGGAGGAACGACCTCTCGTTTTCCCGGTTCCCTCCCTCAGAAACCGGGAGAGTCGACCATGATGAACCCCATGGAAAATGAAGTCCGAAACCCCTCCGATCCAGAAGCGCCATCGCCTGCCCAGGCGAATGGGCCACAGATCAAGAAGACCGGTTTCGCGCGCTGGATCAGCCAGCATTTCGGCGCGGAGCCGCCCCATCGCCATAGCGAAAACTTCTTCATTAGCGACGTGACCGAAGGCGGCATCGGCTCGCACCATCGCCATCAGGTGTTTCGGCTCGACAAGCGGCAATAGCCGCGCTGAAAGCCGATCCACGGCATGAAACGGAGCCATGGCGACCGCCACGGCTCCGTTCTCATCTAGCGGCGCAGTCCGCCGTGCTTGGCGTATTCCAGCCGCGCAATGCTGCGGTTGTGCACCTCGTCCGGGCCGTCGGCGATACGCAAGGTCCGCACCGTGGCATAGAGCTCGGCCAGGGGGGTGTCGCCGGACACGCCGGCTCCGCCAAAGGCCTGGATGGCGTCGTCGATGACCTGCAGCGCCATCTTCGGCGCCGCCGTCTTGATCTGGGCGATCTCTGACTTGGCGTTCTTGGCGCCGACCTCGTCCATCATCCAGGCGGCCTTCAGCACCAGCAGGCGGCACATCTCGATATTGGTGCGGGCCTCGGCCACGCGCTGCTCCCACACCGAATGCTCGGCCAGACTCTTGCGGAAGGCGGTGCGCGTCAGCAGCCGCTCGACCATCAATTCCAGCGCCCGCTCGGCGGCTCCGATGACCCGCATGCAGTGGTGGATGCGCCCTGGACCAAGCCGCCCCTGGGCGATCTCGAAGCCCCGCCCCTCGCCGGCGATCAGGTTTTCGACCGGCACGCGGACGTTCTCCAGCACCACCTCGGCGTGACCGATCGGCGCTTCGTCATAGCCGAAGACCGACAGCATCCGCTCGACGCGGAAGCCGGGCGTGTCGGTCGGGACGATGATCTGGCTCTGTTGCTGGTGGGTCGCCGCTTCAGGGTCGGTCTTGCCCATGACGATGGTCACGGCGACATTGGGATGCGCCATGTTCGTCGACCACCACTTGCGGCCGTTGATGACATAGTGATCGCCGTCGCGGACGATGCTGGTCTGAATATTGGTCGCGTCAGACGACGCCACCTCGGGCTCGGTCATCAGGAAGGCCGAGCGGATCTCGCCCGCCATCAGCGGCTTCAGCCAGCGCGCCTGCTGCGCGGCGTCGCCGTACATGTGCAGGACTTCCATGTTGCCGGTGTCGGGCGCGTTGCAGTTGAACACCTCGGCCGACCACAGCCGACGGCCCATCAGCTCGGCCAGGGGCGCGTATTCCAGATTGGTCAGGCCCGCCCCGTGCTCGCCCGGCAGGAACATGTTCCACAGCCCCGCCTCGCGCGCCCTGGCCTTCAGCGCCTCCATCACTGGGGCCTGGACCTTGGGATGGGCGTGAACCTGGGCGCGGTATTCCGCCTCCGCCGGGACGACGTGCTCGTCGATGAAGCGCGACAGGCGTTCCCGCCACATCAGGCCGCGTTCAGAGGGGGCGAAATCCATGATCGTGTCCTCGAATTCTTCACCGCGCTTCTGCGAGCGCCGATAGCAAAACGGCGCGGCCCCGATGGAGCCGCGCCGTCCTTGTTCTGGTGGCTCAGAAACGCATCAGCGCTTCAGCAGCGGCGCCAGCTTCTGGGCGATCATCATGTCGCCGGCGATCTTCAGCTTGCCCTGCATGAAGGCCATCATCGGGTCCAGCTTGCCTTCCGACAGGGCGATGAAGTCGTCCCATTTCATCGAGACGGTGGCGTCGGCGGGTTTGTCGTCGTTCGTCACCGAGTTCGGCACCGAAGCGCCGTCGATGAAGATCTTGCCGACGTCGCCGAGGTCCAGCTTGACGGTCTTGCCGAGGCCCGAGTTTTCGCCGACGGCGCCGCGGATGTGTTCAGTGACGGTGGTCAGGTCCATGTGCGTCTCTCCCAAGAGCAAGATTGAGGCGCAGGCGTAGCCCGCTGTGAAGGCGGCGCCAAGATCACGCTAGGGAAAGCGGCGACCGGTCGCGCCATGCCGCCGCCTCGCCTGTTCCCTAGAAACTGGCTTTCAGTCCAACCACAAAGCGGTCGTCGGTCAGCGGCCCGTCCACATCCGTGTCATGATACCGCACGTCCACCGCCAGATTGTCTGTCAGGGCATAGGCCAGGCCCAGATTCCAGGTCGTGTAGTCGGCGTTGACGTCCAGCCACTGATGGCCGACCGCACCAGACACCGTCCACTTGTCCGCCAGGGCATAGGCGGCGTTGGCCTCCAGATAGGTTGCGCTGTCGTCCACGCCGAAGAAATCCGGCGAGTAATAGACCACAGCGCCCAAAGTCGCCGGGCCGATCGCGCGCGACGCCGCCGCCTTGAACTCCACATAGTTGTAGTCCGCGCCGCTGGGCTCATTGACGTAGAAGTAGCCGACCACGCCGAAGTCCAGGGCATAGCCCGCCGCCTCGGTGCGAAAACCGCCGTACAGATCGACCTCGGCGTCGGTATCGTCGCCAAAGTCCACCGTCGACGCCCAGGTTCCCGCGTAGAAGCCGTCGAAAGTGGCGTCGATCCCGCCCTGAAGCGCCGGGTCCTCGTCCGTCTGACTGGCGCCGCGGAAGACATAGTCGCTGACCACGCCGATGTTGAAGGCCACCTCTGGCGCGGCCTGCGCCTGGGCGGCGCCTGCTCCCACGGTCAGGGCCAGCAGTGAAACGCAAGCAAGTGCAACTCTCATGACATATCCCCTCAAAGTCTGATTGTTATTGGCTACGCCTACTCATCCGGCTGCGGGGTGGAGCGCGGCCGGGCCTCGATGTCGGAGCATGGGACGCGGCGGGGAGGCGCCGCGTCCCGCCCCCTCAGTCAGACACCGTCCAGCACTTCGCCGTGCAGGTGGGCGTCCAGGCCTTCCGTTTCCTGTTCGTCGGTGACGCGCAGGCCCGTCGTGTACTTGCAGATCAGCAGGATGATCAGGGTGCCGACCGCGCTCCACAGGATGGTCCAGACCAGACCCAGGGCCTGGGCCCCGATATTGGCCCCTTCCGACAGGCTGTTGATCGCGGTGGAGGCGAAGACGCCGGTCAGCAGGGCGCCGACCAGACCGCCCGCGCCGTGCAGGCCGAAGGCGTCCAGGCTGTCGTCATACTTGAGCAGCTTCTTCAGCCAGACCGACGAGACATAACAGGCCGGACCGGCGATCAGGCCGATGATGACCGCCCCCTTGGGGTCGACGAAGCCCGCCGCCGGGGTAATGGCGACCAGACCGGCGACGACGCCCGACAGGACCCCGATCAGCGACCACTTCTTCTTGTAAACGACCTCGACGAACTTCCAAGCCAGCGAGGCTGCGGCCGCCGCCAGCAGGGTGTTGATCAGGGCCGCGCCCATCAGGCCGTTGGCCGCACCCGCCGAACCGGCGTTGAAGCCGATCCAGCCGACCAGCAGCAGCGAGGCGCCGATCATCGTCAGAACAGGGTTATGCGCCGTAATGGGCTCGACGCCGTAGCCCTTCCTCGGCCCGAGGAACAGGGCGCAGACCAGACCCGCCACGCCCGAGTTGACGTGCACCACGGCGCCGCCGGCGAAGTCGAGCACGCCCTGAGCGCCCAGGAAGCCGCCGCCCCAGACCCAGTGGGCGATTGGCGCATAGACCACCAGCGACCACAGGGCCGTGAACAGCAGCATGCCCGAGTATTTCAGCCGCTCGGCGAAGGCCCCGGTGATCAGCGCCGGGGTGATGATGGCGAAGGTCAGCTGGAATGACACCCAGAGGAACTCAGGGATGCCCGGCAGCAGGCTGTGCGCCGTGTCCACCGTCACCCCGTTCAGGAACAGGGCGTCCAGGCTGCCCACGTACTGATTGACCCCGGCGTCGCCGTTGGTCCCGAAGGCGATGGTGTAGCCGGCGATGAACCAGGTCAGCGACACCACGGCGAAGGCGGCGACCGACTGGGTGATGGTGGCGATCACGTTTTTGCGGCGCACCATGCCGCCGTAGAAGAGCGCCAGACCCGGCAGAGTCATCAGCAGGACCAGGGCGGTGGAGGTCCCCAGCCAGGCCGTGCCCGCCGCATCCAGCTCCAGCGGAACCTGATGTGAAAACAGCGCCGGAGCAGGCTCCGACGCTGTTACAGCGGCACTGGCGATGTTGGCGACGGCGGCGGCGTCAGGCGCTGCGAGCGCCGCGCCTACCGCGAACAATCCGCCGGTTAGACAAAGCAGGGCGAGAAGCCCCGGTAAGCTGTTCTTGAACTGCGTCATGCGCGTATCCCCTCATGCGTTTCGCAGTTGCGAACTGTTTATTGCATCTGCGAGATCGACAAGAGGGAAAATGCAGCATCCAGAGAATTTTTAACCCGCACGTCACCATGCATGGACGCCGCCAAGGCACAGGACAGAAGAATTCTTGGAGCTGTTGGAATATTCCGCCAAAAATCAAGAGGAAGCCGCGACAGAACGACCCACGATCAGCGATTTTACAGCCATTTACGACGGCGAGCCTCGCTCCCGTCTAGGATGTCGCGCAACCCCGATGCGAGGCGCGCCATGAAACCCCAGCTGCCCCCCGACGACGCCCATCTGACCCGGCTGTGGCGCGAGACCTTCGGCCAGCCCATGCCCCTGATCGGGGCGCCCGATATCGCC
>JALAGW010000358.1 GCA_022712235.1 Brevundimonas sp.
GGGCCGCGCGCTCGACCCTGGCCTTTGGCCCGCAAACCTGGCCCCACGCCCTGGCCCGCGCCATGCTGGCCGAGCAGATCTATCGCGCCGTGACCATCCTGTCCGGCTCGCCCTATCACCGCGACTGATGCGCCGGGGGGCGGGGCTTCTGCTGCTGTCGACGGGGGCGGCCCTGGTGCTGGCGGGCCCCGCGTCAAGCCAGCGCGCGGCCGCGCCCAATCCTGAACTGACCCGGCTTCAGGCCGAGTATCGCGACGAGACCGCCCGCGCCCGGCGTCTGCGCGCCGCGGCCGCCGCCGCCGGGGACGAGGTCGTCGATCTGGACCGTCAGCTGGCCGAACTGCGCCGGGCCGAAGCCGCGGACGACGTGCAACTGGACTCCCAGCGCGCCCGTCTCAAGGAGCTGGGCGATCGCGAAGCGACGCTGGTCGCCGCGTTGTCGCGCGAACGGGCGGGGCAGGGGAGGCTGCTGTCGGCCCTGCAGATGATGAGCCGCAAGCCGCCGCCGCCCCTGCTGATCCCGGCGGACAAGGCGGTGGACACGGTGCGCGCCTCCATCCTGATCCGCGCCATGACGCCCGAGCTTCAGGCGCGGGCCAGGACCCTGGTCGAGCGTCAGGCCGAAGTGAACCGCATCCGCCGCCTGGCCGCCCTGTCCAGCGAGCGCCTGTTCACCGTCGAGAGCGCCCAGGGCGACCGACGGGCCGAGATCGAGAGCCTGTCTGCCCGGAAGACGGCCCTGCGCGCCGTCCTGCGCGCCGAGGCCTCTCGTGCGGAGCGCGCGACCCGGTCGCTGGAGGCCCGCATCCGCGAACTGGGCGGACAGGCGCCCCTGGTGACCGAGGCCGTGGCCGAGGCCCCCGCCGCCCGCCTGCCCGCCGGACGCAGCCGCCTGACCGCGCCGGTGCAGGGCGCGCCGTCGCAGCGCTTCGGCGGCGGCTCCAGCGGCTGGCGCTGGCGTTCCAGTCACGAGGTCATCGCTGCGCCGGCCCCGGCTCGCGTCGCCTACGCCGGGCCGCTGAAGGAGTGGGGCGAGGTGGTCATTCTGGATCTCGGCCCCGGATGGCGCGTCGTCGTCGCCGGGCTGGATCAGCTGTCGGTGGACACCGGCCAGCGGGTCGCCGACGGCCAGGCCCTGGGCCGCACCGGCGAGGACGGCGAGGCCTATTTCGAACTGCGCCGCGACGAACGCCCCATCGACCCCGCGCCCTGGCTGCAGTAGCGGCCATAAACGCGCGAAAGTCCTTTCAAATCCGGGCCGAGGCTGTTTGTATCGGCAAATCTGACGTCGGCGTTCCGAACGCTTGCGCCTCCCTGGACGACCGGAGCCCGCGCGGGTCCGATGGAAAGACACCGAATGCGTAAACTGCTTCTCATCGGTTGCGCCGCCCTGGCTCTGGGCGGATCGGCGGCGGCTGTCGCCAGCCAGACCCCGCGCAACGAGACCTTCCGCATGCTTCAGATGTTCGGCGACGTGCTGGGCATCGTCGAGCAGGCCTATGTGGTCCCGGTCGACAACAAGAAGCTGATCGAGGCCGCCCTGTCGGGGATGATGACGGCGCTGGACCCGCACTCCAACTATCTGCCGCCCAAGTCCTATGGCGATCTGCGCGAGCGGACCACGGGCGAGTATTCGGGCGTGGGCCTGACCATCACCTCCGAGGGCGGTCTGGTGAAGGTCATCTCGCCGATGGACGACAGCCCGGCCGGTCGCGCGGGCGTCCAGGCGGGCGACGTCATCAGCGCCATCGACGGCCAGAACGCCGCCGGCCTGACCGTGTCCGAGGTGTCGGAAAAGCTGCGCGGCGCCATCGGGGCCAGCGTCACCGTCACCTTCCTGCGCGACGGCGAGGAGCCGCGCGAAGTGGTCCTGGTGCGCGAGGTCATCAAGGTCGAATCCGTCACGGGCCGTCTGGAAGGCGACTTCGGCTACCTGCGCATCTCGACCTTCAACGAGAACACCGGCCGCGAACTGACCGAGACCATCGAGCGGCTGAAGCGCGAGAAGCCCGGCCTCAAGGGCTATGTCCTGGACCTGCGCAACAACGGCGGCGGCCTGCTGAACGCCGCCATCGACGTGTCGGACGCCTTCCTGGAACGCGGCGAGATCGTCAGCCAGCGCGGCCGCAAGCCCGACGACATCGAGCGCTACGCCGCCAAGCCGGGCGACCTGACCGGCGGCCTGCCGGTCGTGGTCCTGATCAACTACGGCTCGGCCTCGGCCTCGGAAATCGTCGCCGGCGCCCTGAAGGATCAGGAGCGGGCGACGGTCGTCGGCCTGACCAGCTTCGGCAAGGGTTCGGTGCAGACGGTCATCCCGCTGCGCGGGGGCCAGGACGGCGCCCTGTCGATCACCACGGCGCGCTACTACACGCCCTCGGGTCGCTCGATCCAGAAGATCGGCATCGAGCCGGATCTGGAGGTGGCGCGTTCCGAGGCCGAGGCCCGCATCGTCTCGCGCTCCAGCTTCATCTATTCCGAGGCCGCCTACGCCACGGCGCTGGACTCCTCCATCGGCGCCGAGCGCAAGGGGCCGCATGTCCCGCATGAGGCGCCGGGCAAGGACTTCGACAAGACCAAGGACTATCAGCTGCAACGCGCCCTCGACGTGCTGCGCGCCGGCGGCGACCTGAGCAAGCTGGCCGCCGCGCCCGATACGGTCGTGGTCACGGCGCCGGGAACCAAGCCGGTCGAGACGGCCGAGGCGGACACGGACGCGCCGTCCGACCGTCCGGCGCGTGGTCCCGAAATCACGCCGGGCAATGAGCCGAAGAAGGACTGACCGTTCGGCGATGACGTGGTGAACGGCGCGTTAGGGTTTCTTAACCGGCGCTGGGGATAAGTGAAGACGAGGGGAACCGTGTCGCGCGGTTCTCCGTCCCGTCACCGTCGTTCGAGCGCCGCCCTGTCCATGTTCGCCAAGCGCCAGTCCGCTCTCGCCGCCGCCGCCGGCCTGCCGCCGGAGGACCGTGCGCGCCTGGGCCTCGACGCCGTCCTGGCGACGTTGAAGAAGCCGCCGGTCGCGGTGGCGGCTGCGGGCGCCTTCGTTCTGGCCGCCGGGGTTCTGTTTGTGGCGGTCCTGGGCGACCCGCGGGCGGGTGCGCCCTCGGCCCGGGGGGCCCTGCAACGTCCCGTCGCCGTGGAAACCGCCCCGACCGGCGCCGACGCCTTCGCCATGAGCGGCCTGGACCTCTATCAGGACCTGGGCGATCCGGCCTTGCTGGACCCCACTGGCGCGGCCGGAGGCGAGGCCCTGATTACCCTGCCGGACGGCGCCAGCGTGGCGGGCGGTTCGGCCATCGCCGCCCCGGTGCGCGCGCCGTCGAACCCCCTGCCCAAGGCCCCGATCGCGGGCCTGTTCTCACCCGGTCCCAATGGCCCCCTGCCGCGCATCGCGCCGGACGGCCGCGTCCCGGCCCAGGCCTATGCCCGGCCCTTCCGTTCGAACGGCAAGCCCATGGTGTCGCTGGTCGTCGGCGGTCTGGGCCTGAACGCCGTCACCACCCGCGCCGCCATCGAGCGCCTGCCCGCCGAGGTGACGCTCAGCTTCGTGCCCTACGCCGAGGGGCTGCAGGCCTGGATCGATATGGCCCGCGCCCAGGGCCATGAGGTGATGATCGAGCTGCCGATGGAGCCGACCGGCTATCCCGACAACGACCCCGGCCCCTACACCCTGATGTCCAGCGGCGGCGCCGACGACGTCGAGGCCAAGCTGGACTGGCTGCTGGGTCGCGCCACGGGCTATTTCGGCGTGACCAATTATCTGGGCGACCGTTTCGCTGCGTCGGACGAGAGCATGGGCGCCATGCTGGGCGTGTTGCGCCAGCGCGGGGTGGCCTTCCTCGACGACGGCTCGATGCGACGCAAGCCCGGCGCCTTCGCCCGCGCCAGCGCCGACCGCATCATCGACGAGCAGCAGAGCCCCGCCGCCATCATGGGCCAACTCAACGCCCTGGAAGCCGCCGCCAAGACGCGCGGCGCGGCGCTGGGAACCGGCTTCAGCTACCCCGTCACCGTCGAGGCCGCCGCCCGCTGGACGGCGGGGCTTGAGGCGCGCGGCCTGCAACTGGCCCCGGCCTCGGCCATGACCCGGCGACCGGGGCGGTAGAATCCGCGAAGGCGGTGCGGCCCGTCGAGGGCCGCGCCGCATTCATTCGGCCTAGCGCTCGTCCTTGTAGATCCGCCCGTCGCGCATGACGAAGGCCACGGTCTTCAGCGTCGTCACGTCGGTGAGTGGATCGCCCGCCACGGCGATGACGTCGGCGCGCTTGCCGGGCTCCAGCGTGCCGACTTCCTCCGACAGGCCCAGCAGGTCGGCCGCGTTGACGGTGGCGGCCTGAATCGCCGTCGCCGGGGTCATGCCGTGCTTGACCATCAGTTCGAATTCATCGGCGTTGCGGCCGTGCTTGGACACGCCCGCGTCGGTGCCGAAGGCGATGCGCACCCCGGCGGGAACGGCGCGTTGCAGCGACTGTCCGGTGATCTCGATGCGCCAGCGCACCTTGGCCAGGACATCCGGCGGATAGGCTTCGGGGTCGGCGGCGAGACGTTCGATATAGCCGTTCACCGTCGAGAGGGTCGGGACGTAATAGGCGCCGGAGCGCTGGAACAGGCGGAGGGTCTCGTCGTCGAACAGGGTGCCGTGCTCGATCGAATCCGCGCCCAGCCTCAGGGCCAGATCAATGCCGTCGGCGCCGTGGGCGTGAACCGCGACCTTCTTGCCATAGAGGTGGGCCGTGTCGATCAGGGCCCTGGCCTCGTCCTCGAACATCTGGGCGCCGACGCCGGCGCCGACGCGGCTGTTGACCCCGCCGGTGGTGGCGATCTTGATGACGTCGACGCCGCGCCCGACCTGAAGCCGCACCGCTTCGCGACAGCTATCCACGCCGTTGCAGACGTTGTCGTGGGCCATGTGGGCCCGGACGTCGTCGTTGAAGCCCAGCCGTCCGTCCATATGGCCCGAGGTGGCCGAGATGCTGGTCCCGGCGTCGAGGATGCGTGGACCGGGCAGGCGGTGTTCGGCGGTCGCGTCGCGGAGGGCCAGGGTCACGCCGCCGTCGTCGCCGAGGTTCCTGACCGTGGTGAAGCCCGCCATCAGGGTTTTCCGCGCGTTGTCCGCCGCATGATAGGACTGGGCCGGCAGGCTCTCGGTCACCGACGAGACCAGCCAGGCCTGACCGGCCAGGTCCGAGACCAGATGCACATGGCTGTCGATCAGGCCGGGCAGGACGAAGCGGTCGCGCTGATCGACCACGGTTGCGCCGGGGAAGCTGGAGACGTCGACGAAGCCATCGCGAATCTCGACCACCTTGCCGTCGCGCACCACCAGGGTCGACGGCCCGCGCGGCGCCTGGCCCGGCCGGTCCAGCAGGCGGCCCGCCTGGATCAGGGTCACGGCGCCGGCCTCGGGCGTGACGGTCTTGGGCGCGGTGGTCTGGGCCGCGGCGGGCAGGGCGGCGACGAGCGCCAGGGCGCAGACGGCGCCGGTCAGCATGGTCTTCATGGTCGAAACTCCCCCTTCGAACTGGGGGGAGTTAAGCCGCGTCCGGCGCCGGACGCCAGCGTCTAAAGCGGGCTCAGCCCACGGCGCGCAGATGCGGGGCGGCGGCGGCGCGATCCAGACGGAAGCGGGCCACCTGCTGGTTCAGGCTGACGGCCTCGTTGGCCAGTTGGCGGGCGGCGGCGGTGGCCTGCTCGGTCATGGCGGCGTTCTGCTGGGTGATGTCGTCCATCTCGCCCATGGTGCGGCGAACGCGGGCCAGGCCCTCGGCCTGTTCCTGGGCCGAGCCGGCGATGCCGCCGGCCAGGCCGTCGATGGCCACGACCCGGCCGCCAATGCGCTCCAGCGCCTCGCCGGTGCGTTCCACAAGGTCCACGCCGCGCGCCACCTGGGCCGAGGAGGTCGAGATCAGGCTGCGAATTTCGCCGGACGCTTCGGACGAGCGCTGCGCCAGGGCGCGCACCTCCTGGGCCACCACGGCGAAGCCGCGACCGGCGTCGCCGGCGCGGGCGGCTTCTACCCCGGCGTTCAGGGCCAGCAGATTGGTCTGGAAGGCGATCTCGTCGATCAGGCTGGTGAAGCGGGCGATGCCGGTCGAGGACTCGGCGATGGCGTGGATGGCGGAAACCGCCTCGCCGACCACCTGGCTGCTTTCCTCGACATCGACGCGGGCGGCTGCGAGCGCTTCTGCGGTCTGGCGGGCGTTGTCGGCGGTTGAGGCCACGGCGCGGGCGATGGCGTCGGCCTCGTTGACCGTGCGCTCCAGGTTGGCGGCCTGACGCTCGGTGCGGCTGGCCAGGTCCTCGGAGGCGGTGGCCAACTGGTTCGAGCCGGCGCTCAGGCTCTCGACGCTGTCGGCCACGGCGCGGACGGCGGTGCGCAGGGCGCGGGTGGCGGCGTGGAAGTCGTTCTGCAGGCCGCGATACTGTTCGGGGAAGACCTCGGGGATCGTCACCGACAGGTCGTTCTCGGCCAGGTCGTGCAGGGCGGCGCCCAGGGCGCGGACCACCTCGGTCTGACGCGCCTCGGCCTCGTCATGGGCGGCCTGGACCTTGTCGCGCTGCTCCTGCAGGACGTCGAGGTAGATGGAGATGGCCAAGTCCATGTCCAGCATGACGCGCTGGGTCAGTTCGGCGATCGCCTCGGCGGTGACGCGGTCGTGCTCGCGCCTGTTGGCCCAGAACTTCCGGGGACGGGCGGCTATGGCGCGCGTCAGGTGGGCCAGGATGACGCTGTAGCCGCCGATGTACCAGCGCGGCTCCAGGCCGATGCGGGCGTGGACGTGGCCGATGGTCCGCACCGACTTGGCGTAGTCCTCGTCGGCGCGGCCGTCGATGATGGCGTCCCAGTGCCGTTCCTGCGCCTTGCTGGCGGCGGTGATGTGGGCTTCTTCGCGGAAGAAGCGGCGGGTCGTCGGCTCGGCCCGCACCCGGTCATAGAAGGCGGCCAGGGCGCGCGGCGTCTCGCGGCGCAGCAGGGGGGCCATGGCGCGATAGCCGCTGGAGGCCTGTCCCAGGCCCATGAAGCCCATGCGGAGGCCGATGTTTTCGCCCGCCATGATGTCGTCTCGCTACCTACGCCGGCGCAGGGGAGCGCGCCTGCTTATCCCTTTGAAGCTTAGGGGTATTGTCCCTCTTAAGAGGGGGCTGCGTAGAATCCCGTAGTGTGTTGGCGCGGGGCGTGGCGTCCTGTCATATAAAGGTATCCTTATGTGTTGATTGCCCCGGTGGGCCGGGCGCGCTATAGCGGCGCCTTGAAAATCCCCGCCGCGAGAACCCCTTCATGACCGACTACATCGTTCGCGACATTTCCCTGGCCGATTTCGGCAACAAGGAAATCGCCATCGCCGAAACCGAAATGCCGGGCCTGATGGCTCTGCGCGAAGAGTTCGGCGCCGCCAAGCCGCTGAAGGGCGCCCGCATCGCCGGCAGCCTGCACATGACCATCCAGACGGCGGTTTTGATCCAGACCCTGGAAGCCCTGGGCGCCGAAGTGCGCTGGGCCTCGTGCAACATCTTCTCGACCCAGGACCACGCCGCCGCCGCCATCGCCGCGAACGGCACCCCGGTCTTCGCCACCAAGGGCGAGACCCTGGTGGAATACTGGGACTACGCCCACAAGATCTTCGAATGGGCTGACGGCGGCTATCCGAACCTGATCCTTGACGACGGCGGCGACGCCACCCTGCTGTGCGTGCTCGGCCCGAAGGCCGAGAAGGACATCTCGGTCCTGTCGAACCCGCAGAACGAGGAAGAAGAAGCCCTCTTCTCCGTCATGAAGCGCTACATCGCCGAGAAGCCCGGCTTCTACTCGGCCATCCGCGACGCCATCGGCGGCGTGTCGGAAGAGACGACCACGGGCGTGCACCGCCTGTACCAGATGGCCGAGCGCGGCGAGCTGCCGTTCCCCGCCATCAACGTCAACGACAGCGTCACCAAGTCCAAGTTCGACAACCTCTACGGCTGCCGTGAATCCCTGGTCGACGCCATCCGCCGCGGCACCGACGTCATGCTGTCGGGCAAGGTCGCCGTGGTCTGCGGCTACGGCGACGTGGGCAAGGGCTCGGCCGCCTCGCTGCGCAACGGCGGCGCCCGCGTGATCGTCACCGAAATCGACCCGATCTGCGCCCTGCAGGCCGCCATGGAAGGCTATGAGGTCCAGACCCTGGAAGACGTCGCCGACAAGGCCGACATCTTCGTCACCACGACCGGCAACAAGGACGTCATCCGCGTCGAGCACATGCGCGCCATGCGCAACAACGCCATCGTCTGCAACATCGGCCACTTCGACTCGGAAATTCAGGTCGCGGGCCTGAAGAACTTCAAGTGGGACAAGATCAAGGATCAGGTCCACCACGTCGAGTTCCCGGACGGCAAGAAGATCATCCTGCTGTCGGAAGGCCGTCTGGTGAACCTGGGCAACGCCACGGGCCACCCGTCCTTCGTGATGTCGGCGTCGTTCACCAACCAGACCCTGGCCCAGATCGAGCTGTGGACCAACGCCAAGGCCTATGAGAACTCGGTCTATACCCTGCCCAAGCACCTGGATGAGAAGGTCGCCTTCCTCCACCTGGCCAAGCTGGGCGCCAAGCTGACCACCCTGACCCAGGAACAGGCCGACTACATCTCGGTCCCGACCGAGGGTCCGTTCAAGCCGGAACACTACCGCTACTAGGACCCGTTCAGGGCCTGACAGCAGAAACCCCGCGCCGTAGCCGGCGCGGGGTTTTTCTTTGGTGCGCGTCTGTTTCGGGGCGTCAGCGCGTCGCGCCGGGCTTCCACAGGACGTCGGCCGCGCCATTGGCGTTGGCGCGGCGAGCGGCGACGAAGAGGTGGTCCGACAGACGGTTCAGATAGCGGACGGCCTCCGGGTTCACCGGCTCGCCCGATTCCATCAGGCGGATGGCGTCGCGTTCGGCCCGGCGACAGACGGTGCGCGCCAGATGCAGATGGGCCGACAGGGGCGAGCCGCCCGACAGGATGAAGCTGTCCAGCGGTTTCAGGCTCTCGTTCATCCAGTCGATTTCGCTTTCGATGCGCTCGACCTGGGCGGCGATGATGCGCAGGGCCTCCCACTTGGGCGCCGGCTCCAGCGGGGTGGCCAGGTCGGCGCCGAGATCGAACAGCTCGTTCTGTATGCGGCCCAGCATGGCGTCGATGCGGTCGTTCTGGCCGCTGTTCAGACGGGCCACGCCGAGGACGGCGTTCAGTTCGTCCACCGTCCCATAGGCCTCGACCCGCAGGTCGGTCTTGGACACGGGCGCGCCGGAGGCCAGGCGGGTTTTCCCGCCGTCGCCGGTGCGCGTGTAGATCTTGTTCAGCGTGACCATCGGCCCGTCCCCCTGGTTATCAATCAGCCGCCGTGCGTGGACTTCCACCACAGCCCGCCCATCAGCAGCAGGCCGGCCACGGCCTGAAGCACGACGCGCAGGCGCATCAGCTTGTTCGAGTTGGTGCGGGCGAAGTCGCCGCCGCGATACAGGGTATAGACCCCGAAACCGAGGGTGATGGTCACGGCCGCGATGGCGACGAGGATCAGGATGTCGAAGATTTCCATGTCCGCCTTCTAGGCCCGGCGCGCTGCCCGCGCCAGCGCCGCGACTGCGCGCCGCAATTGCGACCTATTCGCACACCCCGGTTGTCACGTCCCTGTCATTGCTGTTGAGAGGCGCTCGCAAGATCAACCGGGGCCATTCATGTCTTCCTTCACCGTTTCTCGCCGTTCGACCCTTCTGGCCGCGTCTGCGTTGGCCGTCCTCGCTACGGGTCAGGCCGCGATGGCGGAAGAGGTGGTCGTCGACCAGACCCAGACCACGACCCAGGTCGCCGACGTCGTCGTCACGGCCGCGGGCTTCGAGCAGCGCATCACCCAGGCCCCGGCCTCGATCAGCGTCCTGACGCGCAAGCAGCTTGAAAGCGAACGCCACCAGAGCCTGGCTGAAGCCCTCGCCAACATCGAGGGCGTCGACGTCGGCGCCTCGGCGGGCACGACGGGCCGCCAGAACA
>JALAGW010000359.1 GCA_022712235.1 Brevundimonas sp.
AAATTGGGAAGGTCGCGCGGACCTTCAGTCGGCATTCGGCTGCTCATCGCCCTGGGGCAGGCGGAAGATGACGCGGTCGGTGCAGCGGATGCCGGCGACATGACCCGGCGTGGCGCGACCGCTGCGGATGATGTTGCGGGCGGCGTCGCCGAAGGCGGCGGCGGGCTGGGCGTCCAGCACCTCGATGGCGCCGGTCTCGCCCCAGGAGGCGATGTCGTAACGGACAATGGCCCAGCCTTCGATGCCGCGCTCACGGAAGGCGGCGGGATAGGTCAGCCGACCCGGCGTGAAACGGGCGCGAAGCTCGGCGGGGCAGTTCTTCAGCGGATCGCCGGTCGGCTCGGGCTCCGGCGTATCGGACAGGGGCTCGCCCTGGCGCGTCCAGACGTTGATGCAGCCCCGGCGCGGGGCGTCGGGCTGGAAGGTGCTGGCGACGATGACGCGGCGGGCCTCGGCGTCGATCTCCGCATCGCCGGAAGAGGCCAGGGTCTCCACGTCCGAGGTGCGCCCGTCGCGACCGATGTTCCAGCGGGTTACGCTCCAGGCCAGACCGCCCGGCGCAAGGCGGCCTGCCTTGGGCGACGGATGGACGACCACGGCGGGACGGGGGCGGCCGCGGCAGTCGTCGCCTTCGCGCGCCAGGGCCCTGGCCACCGTCGCGGGACGGGCGCGGTCGGCGGCGTAGGCGAAGGCCAGGGCCGTGGTTCCGGCCTCGTCCAGCGGACGCGGGGTCTGGCGGATGGTCATGGCGCAGTCCGAGCGGGCCTCGCCGGCGGCGAAACGATAGGCGGCCAGGCTGGCCTGGGCGTCATCGGTGACGATGAAGCGGGGCGGGCTTGTCGGGGTCGGACGGATGCTGCGCGCGCGGCCTTCCTCGTCGACCGAGAAGCGCAGGACCAGGGTCGAGGGCTCGCGTTCCGGTGCGGCGGCCATGACGCGCGGCGGCAGGGGCTCCGCGTGCAGGGGTTCGATCCGCCGACCGTCGCAACGCAGCGAGACGTCGCGGATGAGCAGCAGCGGGGACGAGGCGTTCGGCGCCGGGATGATGACCGGCGATGGGCGGTCCTGCGCCGCGGCCGCGCCGCTGAGGCTCGCGCCCGCCAGGCCGCAGATCGCGGCGATGAAAAGTCTAGGCATCGGCGGCCCCCGTCCGGATTCGGCGTCAGGTTGGGCGGCCGGCGAGGTTCTGTCTATCGGCGTCATGCGAAAGGCGCGAGGCGGCTTGTCGCATGGCGGGCGGCGGAATTGAGCGAGGGGACGCGATCCCTGGCGCACCCGAAGGCGAACCCTGATCACGTCCCCTCGCCAAGTCCGGGTTGGACCTGGCCGTTCGGGTCAGGGCCTGGCCTTTTCCGAAGCGAAGATCTGCGTTTGGACGCGAGCGTCCGAACCGATTTCGCTGCGTCGCCTTCGGGCGAACCCGGCGGCGTCGGCTGGTCTCCTGGCGGCTCCTGGTCGCGTCGGGCGCGTCGTCGGGACGCGTCGTCTTCGATCCTGGCCTGGTTCTCCGTGATCCCCGCGCCGAGGCGCTGAAGGATCGGGAGCCTGTGGCCCTGCCTCGGTGTCTCCGCGTCCTCCGAAGAGGCCTTGGGACCCTGGGTCAGAGAGCCGGACCGGTTCGCTAAAAGTCCCCGTAACTCATTGCTGAGGTTGGGATTTCCGCGCCGCCGTGTCCCGTTGGCCCGTTGACGTTCTCGCGGAATCCGCTATTCGGCAAGCGCCCGAATTCGGCTGGCTGTGCGGAATCTTCCCGGCCCCGGTGGGCAAGTCTGTGGATATTTGTGGACGGACGGAATTTGCATTCGCGGATCAAGGGTTTGCGACCGTCCACAGGAACGCGCTCCTTAGCGTTCATGAGCGGGATTTAACGGGGCGACGGACCGGATTCGTCTTAATGGCTCCGCTTGCGTCGCCGACGGCGCGTCGATCCTTCAAGGCTGTTCCCGTGAATTCCATCCGTTCTACCGCCGGTCTTCTGACTCTGGGCGTCGCTCTGGCTCTGACGGGGGCCGCCGCCGCCCAGACCTATCGTCCCGCCTTCCAGCCGGATCAGCTGAAGGGGCAGCCCCCGGGGCCGGTCAATCAGGTGCTGGTGTTGGGGTCGCCCCACCTGGCCCAGATGGGCGGTGCGGTGAAGGCCGAGATGCTGACGCCGCTGCTGGATCGTCTGACGGCCTGGGCCCCCGAGGTGATCGCCATCGAGAACGTCTCGGGCCTGCAATGCGACGCCATGCGCCGCTATCCGCAGCGCTACAGGGTGTCGATCAGCGACTATTGCCCGGACGTCAGCCACGCCGGGCAGCAGGCCGGGCTGGACGTTCCGGCGGCGAACGCCGAGGCCGAACGTCTGCTGGCGGAGTGGCCGGCAGATCCGACGCCGGAACAACGTCGCCGTCTGGCGGCGGTCTTCCTGGCGGCGGGCGAGCCGACCTCGGCCTTCGTCCAGTGGCTGCGTCTGGCGCCGAGCGAGCGTCGCGAGGGCGAGGGGCTGGACGCCGAGCAGGTGGCCCAACTGAACACCCAGCTCGACAGCATCAACGAGAGCGATTCCGTCGCCGCCGTCCTGGCCGCCCGTCTGGGGCTGGAGCGGGTGTGGAGCGTCGACGACCACTCGTCCGACCGCTACCCGGCAGACATCAGGGGCTATGCCAGGGCGATCCGTCAGGTCTGGAACAATCCGGCGGGCGAGGAACGCAAGGCGGCGGAGGGCCCGATCATGGACGGGCTGTCGCAGCCCGACGGCCTGCTGAACCTTTATCGCTACTACAACAGCGCCGAGGCGATGCGCCGGGCCTATGAGAGCGACTTCGGCGCGGCCCAGAAGGACCCCTCGCCCGAGGGCTTCGGCCGGATGTATCTGGCGTCCTGGGAGACGCGGAACCTGCGCATGGTCGCCAATATGCGCGACGTCATGGGGGTGAAGCCGGGCGTGAAGATGCTGACCCTCGTGGGCGGGTCGCATAAGGGCTACTACGAGGCCTATCTGAACCAGATGCACGACGTGGTCCTGGCGGACGTGAACGAGGTGCTGCGCTGATTCAGGCAAGGCGCGTCCAGGTCGACCTGGGGGCGTTTCCATGGAATTCTTCGGGAAACGGCCCCTTCGACTGACGGATCCTTCAGAATTATCGCCCGATGCGCCGGTTTACATTCGGTGCGGGGCGCCGCCTCATTACGGCTAGGCTGTGCTGTTCGCGCGGCCGGCGCTCGAGAGGGGGCGTTGACGGTGTTTCAGGGGGAGTTTCGATGAGAAGATTAGTCGCCGCCGCTGTATCGGCGTTGGTCCTGTCCGGGCCGGCCATGGCGCAGGATGCGCCGCGTGCAGACGCCCCCGCCGCCCGCGCGGGCGCCGCCCGACCCATCCCGCCTCCGGTGGTCTCGGTGACCCAGCACAGCGGCGTCTTCGGCGGACAGAGGATCGCCTACCGCGCCATCGCCGGCGAGACCTATCTGAAGGACAAGGACGGTCAGCCGCTCGCGGCCATCACCTCCTACAGCTACATCAAGGAGGGGCCGGTCGATCCGAACCGGCCGGTGACCTTCCTGTGGAACGGCGGGCCCGGCTCTGGCTCGGTGTGGCTGCATATGGGGGCGTTCGGACCCAAGCGCGTGGTCGTGCCGTCCGACGCCAGGGACGACGGCGCGCCGCCCTTCCCGATCATCGACAATCCTGACTCCCTGCTGGATGTCACCGACCTTGTCTTCATCGACCCGGTGGGCACCGGATACAGCCGCGCCCTGGGCAAGAAGGACCCGGCCGACTACTGGGGCGTGACCAAGGACGCCAAGTCCATGGCCGAGTTCATTCGTCTGTGGCTGAACGAGCACGGCCGCTGGAACGCGCCCAAGTTCATCGGCGGCGAGAGCTACGGCACGACCCGTTCGGCGGCGGTGATCAATGAGCTGGAAGGCAGCTACACCGACGTGTCGATCAACGGGATTCTGCTGATTTCCTCGATCCTCGACTTCAGCCAGGCCGCCGATGTTCAGGGCAATGAACTGGGTTTCGTGACCAACCTGCCGTCCATGGCGGCCACGGCCTGGTATCATGACAAGGTGGCCGACAAGCCCGCCACGCTTGAGGCCTTCGTGGATGAAGCGCGCGCCTTCGCCATCGGTCCCTATGCGTCGGCCCTGCTGAAGGGCAACGCCCTGAGCGCCGAGGAGCGGGCGGCGATCCTGCCGCAGCTGTCGCGCTATACGGGCGTGTCGCAGGCCTATCTGAGCAACGCCAATCTGCGCCTGTCGCCCGACCGCTTCTACAAGGAGCTGTTGCGTGACCGGGGCTTGACGATCGGCCGCATGGACACCCGCTATACCGGCGTCGACTATGACAACGCGGGCGAGAGCCCGGACAATGACCCTAGCTTCTACGGCATAGACGGGGCCTATACCGCGGCCATGAACGCCTGGTCTCGCGAGGGCCTGAAGTATTCGCCGGACGTGGTCTATTCCTCGATCGGCGGCACGCGCGACTGGGACTGGAACATCGGCGGCCCGCGCGGGGGCTCATCCTATCTCAACGCGGCTCCCTACATCGGTCGCGCCTTGCGGGAGAACAGCGGGCTGCGCGTCTGGGTCGGTCAGGGCTATTACGACTTCGCCACGCCCTTCTTCGGCGCGGAATACTCGCTCAACCGTCCAGGCTTCCCCACGGACGGCCGCATCCAGTGGCATTACTACCATGCCGGACACATGATGTATGTTCGCGACGAGGACCTGCGGAAGCTGTCCAATGATCTGCGGACCTTCATCCGAGCCCGCTAGACGGTCAGGCTGTCAGGCGGCGTGATCGGTCCTGTCGGTCGCGCCGCCCCTGCACGCGACCGATCCGGTTGATGGCGAAGTCGATGCCTCAGGCTATTTGCTCGACCACGGTCTTACGGCCCCGCTCCTGACGCGGGCGGCCTGTTCGCGCTGGAAGCGGCCGCCGCGCGGGGGCTTGGGGCGGGCGGCGATGGCTTCCTGCTTTTCACGCAGGGCGCGCTGGATCGGGGTCGCGCGCGGCGTCTGGTCCGTCGGGACGGGCGTGGCGGGCTGGTCGTCGCTGTGGTCGCTCATGACCGCAGTCTAGCACGTCCTCAGCCGGCTTCCTTCAGTTGCTCCTCCAGTCCCTGTTCACGCACCTTGCGGTATAGGGTCGAGCGGCCGATGCCGAGGCGCCGCGCGATCTCGCTCATGTGGCCGGAATAGACCTCGATGGCGTGCTGGATCAGGTCGCGTTCAATCTCTTCCAGGGTGCGGACGTGGCCACGCGCGTCGATGATGCGCACCGGGCTGTCGGCCTGGGCCTCGGCGCCCGTGTCGCCGGCGGGCGTCTCGGCGCGCTCATGCGAGACGATCGGGTTCAGGGGCATGGCGACGCCCGAGATGGCCGGGAAATCGTGCGGCTGCAGCAAGGGCGCATCGGCCAGGACCAGGGCGCGATAGATCGAGTTTTCCAGCTGACGCACATTGCCGGGCCAGTCGAAGGCCTGCAGCAGGGCCATGGTCTCGGCGGCGCAGCCGGCGACCCGCTTGCCTTCCTCGACGTTGAAGCGGGCGATGAAGTGCTCGACCAGGGCCGGGATGTCCTCGCGCCGTTCGCGCAGGGCCGGGGCCTCAATCGGGAAGACGTTCAGGCGATAGAAGAGGTCCTCGCGGAAGGCGCCTTCCTTGACCTGCTGGGCCGGGTCGCGATTGGTGGCCGAGACGATGCGGACATCGACCTTGACCGGGCGCTTCGATCCGACCGGGTCGATCTCGCCTTCCTGCAGGGCGCGCAGCAGCTTGACCTGCATGTCCAGCGGCAGTTCGCCGATCTCGTCCAGGAACAGGGTGCCGCCGTTGGCCTCCATGAACTTGCCGGCGTGCTTGTCCGTCGCGCCGGTGAAGGCGCCCTTCTCGTGGCCGAACAGGATGGACTCGACCAGATTGGCGGGCAGGGCGCCGCAGTTGACGGCCACGAAGGGTTTGCCGGCCCGGTCCGAGGCGCCGTGCAGGGCGCGGGCGATGACCTCCTTGCCCACGCCGCTTTCGCCGGTGATCAGCACCGGAATGCCCGACTTGGCGGCGCGCACGCCCAGGGCCTTGACCATCCGCATCGGCGGGCTGTCGCCGACGATGTCGTCGAACGAGGTCCGGCCCGAGACGTGTTTCTTCAGGCGACCGATTTCAGCCGAAAGCTGGGTCAGCTGCAGGGCGTTGCGCACGCCGATCAGCAGGCGCTCCGGCCCGACGGGCTTGACGAAGAAGTCCTGGGCGCCGGCCTGCATGGCCTTGACCACGGTCTCGATGCCGCCGTTGGCCGTCAGGACGATGACCGGCACCGGCACGCCCGCCGTGCGGATTTCCGCCAGGGTCTCCAGACCCGACAGGCCGGGCATGACGAGGTCGAGCAGAACCACGTCGGCGCCGCCGCCCTTGGTCAGGCGGTCGATGGCCTCGCCCCCGCTCTCGGCGTGGACGACGGCATAGCCTTCGCGGTCGAGCACCGCCTGGATCAGGCGGCGCTGCGTGGGATCATCGTCGACGACCAGAACGGTCTTGGCCATGTGAAACACACCCTAAAACATCACCGTGACGGCCGTCCTCATTGTGCGGGATCGGCTCATTTCACGACAAGCCTTAACAGACAGGGGGTGAAGATCGGGTTTCGGAGAACTGAGTCAGGGGTTAACGGCGGCGGGCGAGGGGCAGTTCTGTTCGGGCTGGAAGCGACCCGCGCCGCGCGGGGTGGAAAGGTCCGGCCAGGCCGGCGCGACCGGCGCGGTCTGGGGGGCTTTCAGCAGGTCGCGCACGTTATTGGACCCAGGGCCGCAATAGGCGATGCGATAGTCGCCCTGATGCGCCCAGACGCCCTCGTTCCCCTGAGCGAAGAGGGCGATGCGGTGGTTGTCGGCCAGCAGGATCTCGATCTTGCCGTCCCCGTTCAGGTCGCGCGTGGTCGCCACGCAGTCGCCGGTCTCCTGACAGCCATAGCGAGGATCGCCCGGTCGCACCGGGGTCACGAAGCCGGCGGGCAGGACGGCGTCGGCGGGCCAGGCGGCGATGCGCGGCGTGCGCGCGGGAATGGACTCGTCAGTCTGGTCCAGATCATAGCGGCTCCGGGTCGTCTGCGCCGCCTTGGCTCGGCGCGCGACCTCGGCGTTTGGCGACCCGGCCAGCTCGGCCAGGGCGGCGCGCCCGACCTTGCCCGCATCGAAGCGCAGGAAGCCGTAGTCGAATGCGGCCGCGCTGACATCGCCGCGCTTCAGCCGGGCGACCTGATCCCCGACCGACAGGCGGGCGGGGTCCAGCAGGGGGCTGAACAGGGCCAGGATGACGCCGACGGTCAGGACGGCGGCCGCGACATTGGTCCGCTCCAGCGGCTTCATCCACGCCGTCTTCTTCCAGAAGGGCGACAGCGCGGCCCAGCCGTAGCCCGCCGCATAGACGATCCCGACCAGGGCGCAGGCCGAGGCGATGATCCGGTCCGGCGTCAGGCCGTGCTGGCCGATGCGCAGGGAGAGGCCCCAGATCGCGATCAGGATCAACGGGGTCAGCAAAACCGCCGCGACCCGCACGGCGACGCGCAGCACGACTGGCGGCAGGTTGTCCTCGCGGCCGTCCTGATAGGCGGTGTTGATCAGGATGATCAGGGCGGCGGCGGCCGACAGCACCAGGGCCGTGGCGCTGCCCGTCTTCCACAGGCCGTCCAGCCCGGTGAAGGGCAGGGCCGTCAGGAAGCCCGCCACCAGCACCGTGATGACCAGCAGCAGCCAGGACAACAGCATCAGGGCCACCGTCCGCACGCCGCGGATCAGACCGGCGCGCACGTCGGTCAGCTGCACGGCGATGGCGAAGACCAGACAGGTGACGGGGATGGAAAACCATTCCTCGCCGATCAGGTTCTCCAGGAACCGCAGGCCGATGATGCGGAACAGGGCCGCGCCGAGGAACAGCAGCAGCCAGCAGGCCCCGGTGAAGCCCAGGGGCAGGACCCGCTGAACCCCCGCCTTCCACGCCGTGTCGAAGTAGTCGTCAAAGTCGGCGATCCAGCGGCGGCTCGCCACGGCCGGCACGACCAGATGATGGGCGATGAACAGGGCGGCGGCGCTGAAGGCGACGACGGGGAAGCGCAGATAGGGCGGGCGGAAATAGTCGCTCGCCTGCTGGGCCGCGTCGTGCCAGCCCAACAGGGCCAGGACCGCGGCGGCGATCAGGCCCCATAGCGCCAACCCCCTGACCGACAAGCGCCCGACCCCCGCCAGCAGCATGACGGGGGTGAAGGCGCAGGCGAGGGCCAGGGCGGCGAAGATCGGCGGGTTGGGGGCGGGCCAGGTCAAATGCTCCGCCGACGCGGCGCTGCGCCAAAGCAGATAGAGCAGGATGCCCTGAACCAGTCCGATGCCGATACGGGCGGCCGCCAGATCGCGCGCTCCGTTCAGCGAGGCGCGACCTGTCGAGGCGTCGTGACGGTCCGAGGGCGATGCGGTCATGCCTGCTCCTGAAGTTCGCAGGCATCAGACGACGGATTGTTCCTGATGGGAAGCGTCGCTTCTACAAGGCCCGGAAGCGGAAGTCGCGGAACCGGGCCTCGCCTTCGCCAGCGGCGTAGAGGCCGGGCCGCAGCATCATGAAGCCGCCGCGCACATTGTGATGATAGCCCGAGACCTCCATCTGGCGGTCGAACTTGGTCCAGGTCTCGCCGTCCGCGCTGTGGTGGAAGGTGATGATGTGGCGGTCGTTGGTCAGGCGCAGCTTCATGCGCCGGCCCTGGGGATTGTCAGGGCGACCGCGCTCAAGCCCGAACTGAGGGGTGACGAAGCGGTCCTTGTCGAAGCC
>JALAGW010000360.1 GCA_022712235.1 Brevundimonas sp.
GCTCCAGGCCCGGCGTCACGCCGATGTGGGCCTTCTTGACGTAGATGTAGAGGCTGCGCGCCAGGGGATAGGTGCCGTCGGCGATGGTCTCGGCCGAGGGGGCGACGCCGTCGATGGTCTCGGCCTTCACCGTGTCCATGTTCTGCTCCAGGAAGGAGAAGCCGAACACGCCCAGCGAACCCGGCGTGCGGGTCAAGGTCTGGACGATGGCGTTGTCGTTCTCACCCGAGTCGACCCAGGCGCCGTCTTCGCGCAGGGTGTGGGTCAGGGTCTCGAAACGGGTCTTGTCGCCCTTCAGCGCGGCCACGGCCGGGACCAGTTCGCCGCCCGGCGACATGCCCAGCTCCAGGAAGGCGTCGCGCGTACCCGAGGTGGGCGGCGGGCCGTAGACCTGGATGCGCTGGCTCGGCAGGCCCTTGTTGACGTCGTTCCAGGTCTTGGTCGGGTTGGCGACGAAGGTCCCGTCGGGACCCGGCACTTCCTTGGCCAGACCCTCGTAGAGGTCGTTCAGTTCGAAGTTGAAGCTGTTGCCGGTGCGGGCCGTGGCGATGACGATGCCGTCGAAGCCGATCTTGATCTCGACGATATCGCTGACGCCGTTGGCGACGCAGCGGTCGAACTCGCTCTGCTTCATCGGACGCGAGGCGTTGGCGATGTCCGGGGTCGAGGGGCCGACGCCGGCGCAGAAGGCCTGGATGCCGCCGCCGGTGCCCAGGGACTCAACACGGGGCGCCGAGCCGCCCGAGGTGCGGGCGAAGTTCTCGGCCACGCGGGTGGCGAAGGGGAAGACGGTCGAGGAACCGGCGGCCCAGATGCCCGAACGGGCCTTCTGGCTGCCGGGGGCGGCGCCGCCCTCGTTATTGCCGCAGGCGGCGAGCGCGACCAGGGCGGCGGCGCAGGCCCCGAACTTGGCGGTATTTTTCAGGGAACGGATCATTGGCCGGACCTCTCCAGACGTCAGTTGGAGACGCTTAGAGCAGCGAAGTGTGACGGTCCGGCCAGACCTTTGTGACAGTCAGAGCAAACCTCGCCCCGACCTGGTTCGATTACAGCAGGCGCTTGCGCATGACCTGCGACAGGGTGTCGATCAGGGTCACGGCGATGACCACGATGATGACGATGGCCGAGACGGCCCGGAAGTTGAAGGCGTTCATGCTGTCGAACAGCACCTGGCCGATGCCGCCGGCGCCGATCAGACCCAGGACGGTGGCCGAACGGCTGTTGGACTCAAAGCGATAGAGGGCGAACGAGGTCCACAGCGGCGCCACTTGGGGGATCACGCCCCAGACGATCTCATGCAGCTTGGAGGCGCCGGTGGCGCGCACGCCCTCGACCGGCCCCTTGTCGATCGACTCGACCGCTTCGGAGAACAGCTTGGCCAGAACCCCGGCGGTGTTCAGGGTGATGGCCAGGACGCCGGCCAGGGGGCCAAGGCCCACGGCGGTGACGAACAGCAGGCCGATGACCAGGTCGGGCACCGAGCGCAGCAGGTTCATCACCCAGCGCACTGGCGTCACGACCCAAGCCGGCGCCATGTTGCGGGCGGCGGCCAGTCCCAGGGGAATGCCGAACAGGACCGCCAGGAAGGTGCCCCAAAGGGCGATCTGGACCGTTTCCCACATCTTGGCGACGAACATCTTCCAGTCGGAGAAGTCCGGGCGCAGCAGGTCATGGACGAACAGGCGGGTGCTCTCATTGCCCGAGAACAGGCGCGAGATATTGCCCAGGTCGACGGCGTCGATGCTGTAGAGCAGGACGGCGATCACGCCGCCCCAGACCAGGATGTCCATCGCCCAGGAGACGGCGGACTTTTGCGGAGCGGCCGGAACGGCGCCCGCAGTCGAAGATACAGGCGTAGAGGTCAAGGCTGGACCTCACGCAGGCTGCGCAGACGCTGAAGCTCGGCGGTCGCCGCGGCGGCGCCGGCCTTGTCGCCCTTGGCTTCGGCTTCGCCGCGCTTCTGGTCGGCGATCATCTCGCGGATCGGGTTCAGGTAGCTGTCGTCGGCGGCGGCGAAGCGCGAATACTCCAGACCAGCCAGAACCTTGCGCTGACGCTCGGCTTCCGGGCCTTCGCCCTGGCCATAGGTCAGGAAGAAGCTGCGGATCTTTTCCTTCAGCGCGGGATCGAGATCTTCACGCACGACGATGCCGCTCTCGGGGATCGGCGGCGAGACCCAGATCTCCTCGATCTGATCGGCCAGCTGCGGATTCTCGCGGCGGATGAAGATGGTGTTGACGCTGTTCGAGGTCGCCACGTCGATCACGCCCGTGGCCACGCCGAAGGCGTTGGCCTGATGGTTGGCCGAACGCACCGTCTTGAAGCACTGCGACGGCACGACGCCGCGCGCGTTGAACAGGAAGGTCATGGGCGCCAGGGTGCCCGAGGTCGACTGGGCGTCGCCGATGCCGAAATTGTATTGCTTGCCGCAGGCCAGCACCGTGTCCAGCGTGATGCCCGAGCCCTTCTTGACGATCAGGGTCGATTGATAGCTGTCCAGGCCTTCGCGATTGACCGTGCGGGCGATGACCTCGGCGTTGGCGCGGTCGATGGCCTCGACCTCGGGCTTGGCCGAGAACCAGCCCACCTGCGTGTGGTTGCCGCGCATGGCCTCGACCAGAACCGTGTAGTTCGAGCCGAAATAGGGCTTCACCGGCACGCCGATCGACTTGGACATGTCGTCCAGCAGCGGCTGCCACAGAGGGCCCGACGAGGCCTGACCTTCAGCCGACAGAATGGAGAAGGTGATTTCGGTCGGAGCGGCGCCCGAGGCCTTGTCTTCGCCCTTACCGCAGGCCGCGAGGCCCAAAGTCAGGGCGGCGACGGCGGCGACGCCGAGCAGGCGGCGGGTGATGGGGGTGCGGGTCATGCCTTGGCTTCCCAGAACGCGTCCTCGTATTCGGGACCGTAGATTTCAATCAGACGCTTGGAGTCCAGACCGGTCGAGGGGCCATCATAGACCACCTTGCCCTTCTGCAGGGCGATGACGCGGTCGCAGTAGCGGATGGCGTAGTCGACCTGGTGCAGGGTGACGATCACGCCCATGCCGTCGCGCTTGTTCAGCTCGACCAGCAGTTCCATGACCTTGCGGGCCGAGACGGGGTCAAGCGAGGCGACTGGCTCGTCGGCCAGGATGGCCTGCGCGCCCTGGACGATGGCGCGGGCGATGGCGCCGCGCTGCTGCTGACCGCCCGACAGGGTGTTGGCGCGCTGAGCGGCGTAGTCGGACACGCCGACCCGGTGCAGGGCCGCCATGGCCCGCTCACGATCCGCCTTCGGCCAGACGCCGAAGATCCCGCGCCAGCCAGGCAAACGGCCGAGCGCCCCCAGCATGACGTTAGAGAAGAGCGACAGCCGTCCCACCAGATTGAACTGCTGGAAGATCATGCCCAGACGGCCGCGCGCCTTGCGCACGGCGCCGGTGATGCGGCCGTTCTGCTGAACGGTCTCGCCGAACACCTGGATCGTTCCCTTGCCGGGGTCGATGGGGTGCAGGCCGGTGATGGAGCGCAGCAGGGTGGACTTGCCCGATCCGGACGGACCGATCAGGGCGACCATCTCGCCGGCGGCCACTTCGACGGACACGCCGTCGAGCGCCTTCCTGGCTCCGTAGGTCTTCGACACATCCCTTACGGACGCGACGGCGGCGGTTGAAGAACTCATGAACCCGTGGGTGGCGGTTGCAACAGGGGGCGCCGCATGACGCGCCACGCGCGTTTCGACAAGTCTTAATGGCATGGCTGCGTCGATTTCGTCCAGTCTGAGGCCCCGACGCGCCGGTTCCCCTGTGGACGGGATGTGGATGGAGCCACGAAATTACCACTTTACATGACGGCCGCGCATCCCTACATCGCGCGTTCCGGCGGACCCCGTGGTCTAACCGTTAAGCGCTGCTAACGCCGGTCTGGGTTAACAATTAGCAGGGGGTTACGTGAATTGCGCACGTACCAACTTCCCCTGGACCTGGTCCGTGAGCGGTCCCCTGAACGTCCCGTCGCCCTCGTGCGACCGCGTTCGGTTTCCGTAGCGGCGCGCTGGTTCCAGGATAATCTGAAAGCCGACGTCTTCTATGCAGTGAAGGCGAACCCCTCGCGCTGGGTCATCGAGACCCTGGTCGAGCAGGGCGTCAACGCCTTTGACGTGGCCTCTCTGGCTGAGATCGAGCTGGTCCGCTCGGTCAGCCCGAACGCGCGTCTGGCCTTCATGCACCCGGTCAAGAGCCGCGGCGCGATCCGTGCGGCCTACGCTGATCACGGCGTGCGCACCTTCGTGCTCGACAGCCACGACGAGCTGCAGAAGATCATCGAGGCGACCGACAACGCCGACGACCTGAATCTGGTCGTGCGCATGGCCGTCTCGGCCGACGGCGCGGCCTATTCCCTGTCGGGCAAGTTCGGCGTCTCGCCGGACCAGGCTCCCGCCCTGCTGCTGGCCGTGCGCCAGGCGGTTCAGGACGGCCTAATGGGCGTCAGCTTCCACGTCGGTTCGCAATGCATGCGTCCCTCGGCCTATGAAGCCGCCATGTCGCAGGTCGGCCGCGCCATCAAGAAGGCGGGCGTCTTCGTCGACATCGTCGACGTCGGCGGCGGCTTCCCGTCGGTCTATCCGGGCATGGTCCCGCCGGACCTGAGCGAATACGCCGACGCCATTCACCGCGGCTTCAACGAAATGCCGGTGTCCGAAACGACCGAGCTGTGGTGCGAACCCGGCCGGGCCCTGGTGGCCGAGTCGTCGTCGGTGTTGTGCCGCGTGGACCTGCGCAAGGGCGACGCTCTGTATCTGAACGACGGATCCTACGGTTCGCTGTTCGACGCCACCCACTCGCGCTGGCCCTTCCCGACCAAGCTGGTCCGGGACGGCGACAGCTCGCGCGAGCTGAAGCCCTTCCGCTTCTACGGCCCGACCTGCGACAGCATCGACCACATGCCCGGCCCGTTCTGGCTGCCGGCCGATGTGCAGGAAGGCGACTTCATCGAGATCGGCATGCTGGGCGCCTATGGCGTGGCCATGACGACGGGTTTCAACGGCTATGGCGAGCACGAGATCGCCGCGGTCGAGGACGCCCCGATGGCTTCGCTCTATGGCCTGGCCCCGCGTTCGATCCCCACGGTCCGCACCTCGGCCGAGGAAGCCGCCCGCAAGGTCGTCCGCCTGTCGCGTCCCAAGGGCAAGGCTGGCGCGCGCAAGCGCAAGCGCTGATCGCCTGACCCAGAACCGTCTTCGGACGTTGGTATGAGATCCGCAGCGGCCCGTCGCTCCGTCCGGGCCGCTGCGACTGCTTGACGACGGGCGCTCATATCCCACGGAAACCGCCGAAATGAACGCTCCCGTTCAGTCAAACCAGAAGGCTGCGCTGCTTCAGAACACCGTCGAGCATGTCGACATGACCAGCTTCGACGCCCGTCCGATCATCGACAGCATGCGCAAGATGTCCTTCAGCTCGCGTGACACGGCTCGCGCCGCCGACATCTTCAACATGGCCCTTGAGGACAAGGACTGCTCGCCCTGGCTCATTCTGGCCGGTTCGACCTCGGCGGGCGGCTGCATGCATGTCTATCGAGACATGGTGAAGTTCGGCATGGTCGACGCCGTCGTCGCCACCGGCGCCTCGATCGTGGACATGGACTTCTTCGAGGCCCTGGGCTTCAAGCACTATCAGGCCGCTGGCGAGGTGGACGACAACGTCCTGCGCGACAACTACATCGACCGCATCTACGACACCTACATCGACGAGGAAGAACTCCAGGCCTGCGACCACACCATTCTGGAGATCGCCAACCGTCTGGAGCCGCGCGGCTATTCCAGCCGCGAGTTCATCTGGGAGATGGGCAAGTGGCTGTCGGAGGGCAACGCCAGGAAGCCCGGCTCGCTGATTCAGACCGCCTATGAAGAGGGCGTGCCGATCTTCTGCCCGGCTTTCGTCGACAGCTCCGCCGGCTTCGGCCTGGTCAAGCACCAGAAGGAGCGCGCGGCTGCCGGCCTGCCCTATCTGATGCTGGACGCCATCGCCGACTTCCGCGAGCTGACCGATATCAAGATCGCCGCGGGCGTGACCGGCCTGTTCATGGTCGGCGGCGGCGTGCCCAAGAACTTCGCCCAGGACACCGTCGTCTGCGCCGAAATCCTGGGCGTGGAGGCCGAGATGCACCGCTATGCGGTCCAGATCACCGTCGCCGACGTGCGCGACGGCGCCTGCTCCTCCTCGACGCTGAAGGAGGCGGCGTCGTGGGGCAAGGTGCAGACCACGCACGAGCAAATGGTCTTCGCCGAAGCCACCACGGTCGTGCCGCTGATCGGCTCGGACGCCTGGCATCGTGGCGCCTGGAAGACCCGCGAGAAGCGCCGCTGGAACAAGCTGTTCGGGAAATAGCAAACCATTCGGTTGCGGATCCAAGGCTGGCGGGGCGACCCGCCGGCCTTGTCTTTTGTGGAACCCTCGCCCCCTTCCGCCGCGTTATTCCTGCAACAAGGAGACGACAATGGCTGATCCCCGGACCGATACCTCAGAAGCCCGTGAAGCCGCCGTCATGGGCGAGAAACCCGATCTGGGTCATACCGAAGACGCCCTGAAAAAGGCGCTGGAAGGCAGTGACATGGGTTCGGACACCCGCGCCGGCTCCCTGCGCGGCGGCTCCGCATCGGGCTCGGACATTGATCCGGATCAGGACGTCATCAACGAGGCCCTGGCCGCCGAAGGACGACGGAGCAAGGGCCAAGGAACCAAACCTGCGGGCGGTCCGGCTGAAGCGCGCAAGTCGACCGGCCAGCCCGGCGACGATGTGGACGCTCCAACCGGTTGAACCGCCTTGCTGCCGCCGCACGGATGGGCCACGGTGTTCATCAAGTTGAACAGTCTCAAGGACGTAGGCGGGATGAAGCGTAGCGTGGCGGCCGTCGCCGTGGCCCTCTCGGTTGGTCTTATCGGATGCGACGAGCGCAGCGAGGCTGCGCCCGAGGCCAGCCCGCCGCCGAGCGCCGAAGCTCCGCCTGCCGCGGCGCCGACCGAGGTCGCCCCGACCCCTGCCCCGGCAACAGTGTCCGACGCCATGACCATCGACGGCGCCCCCGTCTTCGCCGCCCTTTATCCGGGCGCCCAGATCGATTCGCCGGCCACCCTGGCCTCGGGCCCGACCGGCCCTGGCGGCCTGATCACCTTCACGACCGACGCCGCGCCCGAGACTGTCGTCGCCTTCTATCGCCAGCGCGCCGAGGCCGCCGGCCTTTCGCCCGTCATGGCCATGAACCAGGGGGAGGCTCGCGCCTATGGCGCCGCCGCCCGCAAGGACAAGGGCGCCAGCCTGCAGGTCGTGGCCTCGCCCGGCGAGAGCGGCCTGACCTCGGTCCAACTGAGCTGGAGCGCCGGGGCCTGATGCGGAGCCGGGGGGCCCGCATCATCGCCGTCGCCGCCCTGCTCTCGGCCTGCGCCGGAACGCCCGCCGCCCTGCGCCCCGAGGCCGCCAGGACGATGGAGA
>JALAGW010000361.1 GCA_022712235.1 Brevundimonas sp.
CTCCCCCATCGAGGGGGAGGGCTTTAAACGAGACAGGACGCCGTCACGGACGGTGAAGCGCGCGCGTCGTTTGCGTGTCGAACTGACCTGGACGGAAGCGAGATTGTGGGAGCGTCTGCGACTGTTGTCTGCGCGCTTTCGGCGTCAGGCGCCGGTTGGTCCGTATGTGGCCGACTTCATATGTCATCGTGCCTCTCTGGTGATCGAGGTCGATGGTGGCGTGCACGATTTGCCGGACGTGGCGCTGCGCGACTTGAAGCGCGATGCATGGTTCGAAGGCCAAGGCTACGTTACGCTGAGGATATCGACCCGTGAGGTCGAGGCCGACATGGACGGGATCGTGACCCGTATTCAAAATCTCGCCTCGAACCGCATAGGAAAGGTGATCTGAACATGGAACACGTCGATCCTACCATCTTCCGGCTGGCCATTTTCGTGCTGGCGATCTTCGTCGGCTATTATGTGGTGTGGAGCGTGACGCCCGCCCTTCACACGCCGCTGATGGCCGTGACCAACGCCATTTCCAGCGTCATCGTCGTCGGCGGCCTGATCGCGGCTGCGGCGCTCAGCCCCGAGGCCGCCGGTCCGAACGCCTGGATCGCCAAGGGGGCGGGCGTGGTCGCCGTGACACTGGCCAGCGTCAACATCTTCGGCGGCTTCATGGTCACGCGGCGGATGCTGGCCATGTACAAGAAGAAGGAAAGGCCCAAGGCCTCGTGATCTTCTCGCCTGTCCTGTTCGCTTTTTATGTCTCCTGGGCCGTCACCGGTCTGGGCGTGGCCCTGTGGATCTGGAGCTGGGTGCGGGTGAAGGACCCCATCGGCCGACTGCGGTTTCAGGACTGCGGCGTCGTGCTGGTCTTCGGGGCCGTGCTGACGCGCATCGTCATTCAGGACCGCGAGATGACCGTCTTCGACTGGGCCATGATATTCCTGGGGCCGCTGTTCATCGCCGCCGCGCTGTGGCGACTGACCCGCACCCAAGGCCTGACCAAACGCTGAGAGTAACTGTTATGAAGACCACCCTGATTTTCGCCGCGGCCCTGACCGCCGCCGTCGCCCTATCCGGCACCGCCTCGGCCCAGCACACCGAAGAAGTCGGCAAGAATCCTTACGGCGGCCTGCACTGGTCCGTCGCCGCGCCTCAGGGCGCCAGCTGGACGCTGCAGTGCCAGTTCGCGCCGGTAACCATTCGCGGCATCCACATGAACCGCATCAACCATACGGGCACGGGCCGCATGGCCGGCCGTCTGCCCAGCGACAACGGCAGCTGCCGCGTGACCAAGACGGGCGGCGAGGGCGGCGTCGGCGTCGCCGTCGTCAAAAACGGCGTGGCGACGGCTGCCGGCACGCGCGACGCGGCGACGCCCGCCGTCGTCAACGTCTTCTGATCTGAAATGACCGACTGACATGACCCTGGGGGAGGGGATCCGATGAACGCATCCATAGCCGCGCTGGCCTATCTGGTCGCGGGGGTCCTGTTCATCCTCTCGCTCAGGGGCTTGTCCAGTCCCGAGACCAGCCGCCGGGGCAATACGCTCGGCATGATCGGCATGGCCCTGGCCGTGGGCGTGACCCTACTGACGCTGGGGACTTCCGGTGCGCTGGACCTGTTGACCCTGGTCCTGATCGGCGGCGGCGTCGTGGTCGGCGGCGGGGCCGGGGCCCTGATCGCCAAGCGGGTGCCGATGACGGCCATGCCGCAACTGGTCGCGGCCTTCCACTCGCTCGTTGGTCTGGCGGCGTGTCTGGTGGCGGTCGGCGCCGTCTATGCGCCTGACGCCTTCGGCATCATGACGGCTGACGGCGGCATCAAGACCCTGTCGATCGTCGAGCTGTCGCTGGGCGTCGCCATCGGGGCCATCACCTTCACCGGCTCGGTCATCGCCTTCGCCAAGCTGGATGGCCGGATGAGCGGCTCGCCGATCCTGCTGCCCGCCCGCCACCTGATCAATATCGGTCTGGGTCTGGCCCTGGTCTTCCTGATCGGGGTGCTGATCGGCACCGGCGGCACGGCCATCTGGGCCTTCTGGGGCGTCTTCGCCATCGCGCTCATCCTGGGCGCGACACTGATCATCCCCATCGGCGGCGCCGACATGCCGGTCGTGGTGTCGATGCTGAACTCCTATTCCGGCTGGGCGGCTGCGGCCCTTGGCTTCACGCTCGAGAATATCGCCCTGATCATCACCGGCGCCCTGGTCGGATCGTCGGGCGCCATCCTCAGCTACATCATGTGCAAGGGCATGAACCGCAGCTTCATCAGCGTCATCCTGGGCGGCTTCGACGGCGGGGACGCGGCGGCGGGCGCGGGCGGCGGCGCGGTCGAGACGCGCCCGGTCAAGCAGGGCTCGGCCGAGGACGCGGCCTTCATTATGAAGAACGCGTCCAAGGTCATCATCGTCCCCGGCTACGGCATGGCCGTGGCCCAGGCGCAGCACGCGCTTCGCGAAATGGCCGACGTATTGAAGGAAGAGGGCGGCGAGGTGAAATACGCCATCCACCCCGTCGCGGGCCGGATGCCGGGCCATATGAACGTCCTGCTGGCCGAGGCCAACGTCCCCTATGACGAGGTGTTCGAGCTGGAGGACATCAACTCCGAATTCTCGACCGCCGACGTGGCCTTCGTCATTGGGGCCAACGACGTCACCAACCCCGCCGCCAAGACCGACCCGCAATCGCCCATCTACGGCATGCCGGTGCTGGACGTGGAGAAGGCCGGCACCGTCCTCTTCATCAAACGCGGCATGGCGGCGGGCTATGCAGGGGTCGAGAACGAACTCTTCTTCCGCGACAACACCATGATGCTGTTCGCCGACGCCAAGAAGATGGTCGAGGGGATCGTGAAGGCGCTATGAGGCTGAGGGTCCGATCTGGTCTCGCCTTGCTGCTGGCGGCCTCGGCCGCGGCCTGTTCGGCCATGATCCCGGTGCGCATCAGCGGCTCTCTGGAGCAGCCGATGGCGAGCTTCGGCGTTGACCCTGCGAAGCCCGAGAAGGCCTGTCTCGGCGGCTTGGCCGTGCATGAGCTGTCCAACGCCATGATGCGGCCCGTCTGGTCGATCGAGGCGCGGGGTCGCGAGTGCCGGGGCCTGCGCCAGATCGTCTATGGTGAGGCGCCCGAGGGCTTCGCAACGACGGTGTCGCCGGCCCCGCTGAAGCCCGGCGTGCGCTACGCCGTCGTTGGCTATGGCCTGACCGGCGGACCGCTGAGCCGCGTCCCCTGGCGCGGCGGCGATGACTTCATCTTCGAGAACGGTCAGTGGCGGCTGGCGCCGCCTTTCGTCCCTGGCCGTTGAGTCCCGCCGCGAACACCGCCATCAAGACCCTGAAACCAGTAACGGGGCGGCCATGACGGAGGAGGGGGAGATCGTGTTCAGCGCCGACGAAATCATCGCCAATCTGTCGCTGAGCCCCCATCCCGAGGGTGGGCATTTTCGGCCGATGGCGCGCGATCCGGGGCTGGCGGCCTGCGGGTCGGAGGCTGCGACCGTCTATCGACTGCTGACGGCTGATGACGCCGACGACTGGCGTCCGGTCGAGGCGACTGAGATCTGGGCCTTCTACATGGGGGCGCCGCTGGAGATCGAGATAGCACCGGATCGGGGACTGCGGCCGTTGGTGCTGGGGCCGCATCGACGACAGGTCGCGGCGCCCGCCGGGGCCTGGCGGCGGATGCGCAGTCAGGGCGACTGGAGCCTGGCTGCCTGTTCGACCGCGCCCGGTCTGGCGATCGAAGCGGTGGAGGCGCCTCATGTCTGAACCCAAGACCCAACCAACGGATGCTTCCGTCGAGGACTTCCTGGCCGCGGCCGAACCGGCGCGACGGCGCGAGGAAGGCCGCATCCTCAGCGCCCTGATGCAGGAGGTGACGGGCGAGACGCCGGTCATGTGGGGGCCGTCCATCGTCGGCTTCGGCCATTATGCCAACGTCACCGCCAACGGCAAGAGCGCCGACTGGCCGCGCATGGGCTTCTCGCCGCGCAAGGCGGCCCTGACCCTCTATCTGGCCTCGACGCCGCAGACCGAGGCCCTGCTGGCGCGTCTGGGGCCGCACACGACCAGCGTGGCCTGCCTCTACATCAAGCGGCTGGATCAGGTGGACATGGGCGTGTTGCGCGCCCTGTGCGTCGCCAGCCGGGACGAGATGAACCGCCGCTATCCCTGATCCGCTTGTTACGGGCGAGGAGCGGCGTATAGCGGATGGTCATGCGCACCTTCCTGATCGTCGCCGCCGCCGCCCTCTTGTCCGCCTGCGCCACGGCGCCGCTGACTGCTGTCGAAACACCGGTCGAGACGGTCGACCTGCTGTTGACCTCGGCCACGGTGGTCGATGTCGAGAAGGGGACGACGACGCCCGATCAACTGGTCGCCATGCGCGGCGGAGACATCGTCGCCGTTTTGCCGGAAGGTCAGGCCAGCCGCTATCGCGCGACGCGGACGACGGACCTGGGCGACCGCTACGTCATGCCCGGCCTGTGGGACATGCACGTTCACTTCGGCGGGGGCGAGGCCCTGATCGAGGAAAACGCCGAGCTGATGCCCCTCTATGTCGTCAACGGCGTGGTCGCGGTGCGCGACGCGGCGGGCGATCTGGCGCAGCAGGTGCTGGACTGGCGCGACGCCCCGCCGACCCCCGACAGCCCGCGCATCTTCACCTCGGGCCCCAAGATCGAGGGCATAGCCCCGGTCTGGAAGGGCGTGATCGAGACCGGCAGCGAGGCGGACGTGGACGCGGCCCTGGACCGGCTTCAGACCCTGCACGTCGACTTCGTCAAGATCACCGACAACACCCTGAAGCCCGAGCTTTTCCTCTACGCCGTGCGCGAGGCGAAGAAGCGGGGCATGAAGACCTCGGCCCACATCCCGGCCAGCATTACCGTGCTGGAAGCCGCCGAGGCGGGCCTGTCGTCGATCGAGCATCTGGACTACGCCATGAAGGCGGGCTCGCGCGACGAAGCGGCCATCGCCGCTGACTATCTGGCGGGCAAATACACCTACGCCCAGACCATGCGGCGCTACGCCGACACCTTCGACGTCGAGACGGCGCGGCGGGTCTATGCCCGGCTTCGGGAACTGGGCACGGCGGTGTCGCCGACCCTCTATGGCTCGACCACGCTGGCGAACCTCGATCTGGACGATCACTCGCACGACGACGGTCTGGCCTATGTCGGGCCGGGCATCCGCGCCACCTATGACTGGCGCATCCAGCGCGCGGCCCAGGCGACGCCGCAGCAGGTGGCGGATCGCCATTTCGTCAAGGATGTCACCGCCCGCACCCTGCCCATGCTGCGCGATGCGGGCGTGACCATCCTGACCGGGACGGACGCGGGCTTCCTCAACTCGTTCAACTATCCGGGCTTCTCGCTGCACGACGAGCTGGAACTCTATGTGAAGCTGGGTCTGACCCCGCGCGAGGCGTTGGCGGGCTCGGTCGTGGATGGGCCGCGCTTCCTGAACCAGGGCGAACGCTACGGCGCCGTGGCGGCGGGCAAGTCGGCGGACCTGCTGGTGCTGGAGGCGAATCCGCTGGAGGACGTGGGCGCGACCCGGCGCATCGCCGACGTGGTGCTGCGCGGTCGTCTGATCACGGTCGACGAACTGGAGCGGATGCGCGGCGAGATCCGCGCCCGCGTCGCCGCGCGCAACGCGGCCTTCACGTCTTCGCCAGCGTCCTGACCTTAAAGGCGACCCAGATCAGCAGCAGGCCGAACAGCACGGCCCAGGCCGCGATCAGCCACAGCAGGCCCAGAGCCCCTGCGCCCGGCGCGAAGACCAGGATCAGGCCGAAGATCACCGACAGGGCGCCCGCTGCGCCCAGACTCCACTCGTTGGCGATTTCCTTCCTCAGGCGGATGGCGCCGACGATTTCCAGCACGCCGCGCATGATCGACCAGAAGCCGATCAGATAGACCAGGACCAGGGCCGTCAGGCCCGGCCAGACGAAGGCCAGTCCTCCGGCGAGCAGGCTGGCGATCCCGCCGAGCGTCAACCACCAGCGCGGGACGATCCCGCCGCCGCGAACCGCCGCGATCAGGGCCAGAATCCCGTCCGCCACGGCGTAAATTCCATAGACCAGGATCAGGCTGACCAGGCTGATCTGCGGCCATACGAAGGTCGCCACGCCGAAGGCCACCGCAATGATCCCGCGCAACAGCAGCAGCCACCATGAGCGATACAGGGCGGACTTGACGAGGCCTTCCAGCGAAGGCGCGGCGGTGTGGGACGATGTCATCGGCGGCTCCCCTCGGACATGACCGGAATGGTCATGCTTCGGCGAACGTCGGATGGGGAGTCGGGTTCCCGGTGCGGCGCCCTGATCTGGCCAGGCTTCAGGCCGCCATGCGCCAGTCGTGCGCGGCGGTGGTCGGAGCGGCATGAAACTCGTCCCACAGGGCGTCCTCGTCCGAATAGCGGCTGCTGGCCGAGGCGGAGATGACGTCCACGACCTGTTCTTCCTGACGGTCCCAGATGACGGCCAGGTCGCCCTCGGCCTCGCACGGCACGATCATGTAGCGGTCGGCGAAGGTCTTGCGGGCGGGCTTTTGAACCGTCGGGGTGCGGGCGAAGGCCATGTCGTGATCTCCTGAAGCGATTGCCTCTTGCTGATGTTGAGAGGATGCGACAGCATTGCGTCAGTTACGGACGTATCTCTGTGGAGAAGTTTCTTGCGGCACGACAAGGCGGCGATGGTCATCGATCTGGCGCGCGGCATGGCGGCCAGCGCCGAGGGGCTGACGCTGAACGAGATGGCGGGGCAGCTGCGGGTCGGGCGTCGCACGGCCGAGCGGATGCGCGACGCCGTCCTGATGCTGTTTCCGCAGGTCGAGGAGATCAGCGATCCGCCGACCAAGCGCTGGCGTATTCGCGGCGGCCTGTCGGCCTTCGAACAGGCCCCGACCGCGACCGAGATGCTGGAGCTGACCAAGGCGGCGGCGGCCCTGCGCGCGGCGGGCGAGCCGGCGCGGGCGGCGGCGCTGGAGGGGCTGGAGCGCAAGGTCAAGGCGGCCATGCGCTCGACCACCCTGAACCGCATGGCGCCTGATCTGGAGGCTCTGGTCCGGGCCGAGACCATCGCCGTTCAGGCCGGGCCGCGCCCCAGCGCCGACGAGACGGTGCTGGCCGAGATTCGCGGGGCGGTGCTGGCCGAGCGGCCGCTGAACTTCATCTACGCCCGGCCGGGAGCAGAGGCGCGGACCCGCACCATGACGCCGTGCGGCATGATGTTCGGGCGGGCCAACTATCTGGTGGCGGCGGATCGCGAGAGCGGGCGCATCCAGACCTTCCGTCTGGACCGGATGAGCGCGGTCGAGGCGGGCGAAGGCACGGCGCGCCCGCCCGAAGATTTCGACCTGGGCGCCTTCGCCAGCCAGTCCTTCGGCATCTATCAGGACGAGATCGAAGAGGTCGCCGTCCGCATCGCGCCCGAGGGCGCCGACGAGGCGCGCGGCTGGCGCTGGCACCCGACCCAGACGATCGAGGATCAGGCCGACGGCTCGGTCGTGGTGCGGTTCCGCGCCTCGGGGATGCGCGAATTGGCCTGGCACCTGTTCACCTGGGGCGAGCAGGCGACCATCCTGGGACCGGACCGGCTGAAGGCGGTGATGGCCGAGGCGCTCGCGGCGGCGGGCCGCGCCCTCGAACGGGCGTAAAGCTGAGCAAACCGTAAGGTGACGGGCCGGGTTCGGCCCCCTTAAGCTGCGCCGTTCACTGTGGGAGACTGCTCTTCGTGCGTCTGAAAGTCC
>JALAGW010000362.1 GCA_022712235.1 Brevundimonas sp.
AGCCGGGCGGGCGGGGCTCCAGGCCGGGTTGTCGTGAACAATGGCGGTCATGCGGTCGCCCTTCGGGCCTGGATGGCGCGCAGCAGCCGTTGCGCCAGCTCGCGCACGCCGCCCGCGTTCAGGGCGAAGGCGCAGACGCCATAGACCGCAGCGCCGACCGAGGCGTCCAGCATCAGCTCGAGGAAGCCGCCGATGGGCGGCAGGAACCAGACCGCCAGCGCCATGACGCCGCAGCATAGGGCGCACTGAGCCAAGGTGGTCCAGGGCGTCGGCAGGGGCAGGATGCGACGTCCCATGGCCCAGGAGGCGACCAGGCCGACGGCGAAGCTGGCCGCAGTGGCCCATGCGGCGCCCAGAACGCCGAAGGGCGGGATCAGGACGATGTTGAGAATGACATTGGAGATGGCCGGCACGCTCATGGCCGCCAGCAGCCAGCCGGTGCGACGCCCCAGGGTGAAGGCCTGGTGGAAATAATAGACCGTCATGCCGGCCAGCAATGACGACAGGGCGATCCAGGGTGTGACCAGGGTGGCGGCGGGCCGCAGGTCCTCGCCGATCATGAACTCCGACAGGGGACGGGCGACCAAGGCCACGCCGACGGCGGCGGGCAGGCCGATCAGGATCAGGGTCGAGGCCTGCTCGCGCGCCGCAGCTTGAAGCTGCTCGCGCCCGCCGCGCTCCAGCGCCATCACCAGGGCGGGGGCGCCGGCGGTGCCCAGCCAGATGAACAGGACGTCCAGGGTCCGGTTGGCGATGCTGTAGCCTGCGTGATAGGCGCCGACCGCCGCCTCATCCATGAACAAGGCCAGAAGGAACCGGTCCGTCGACGCCAGAACCAGGGCGAGGCCGAGGGAGGCGGCGATGGGATAGCCGTAGACGGCATAGCTTTTCAGCCGCTCGCGATCCACGACGCCGCTGCGCGCCTCGCGCAGTTCGCCGGGCAGGATGAAGGGCAGGGCGAACAGGGGCGCGATCAGCAGCCCTGCCAGCGGCGAAGACGCACCCCCGCCGGAGAGGGCGATGGCGGCGCCGACCCCGAAGCCGGCAAGGGTGTTCCAGATGTCGAGGCTGGCGGCCTTGCGCACCTCGCCCGCCGCCCGATAGCGCTCCTGCGCCAGCTTGGTCAGGCAACGAACCGGAATCCCCAGCAGGGCCACGCCGATGGGCAGGCGGAAGCTGTCCGGCATGGGCCAGAACCAGACCACCAGACCCGCCAGCGGCAGGAACAGGGCGGTCATGATGAAGGCGGTGCGATACAGGCTGGCGAAGTGGCTGGCCATGTCGGCGCCGTCGCGTTGGGCGGCCCAGAAGCGCGCCATGGCGGCCTCCAGCCAGCTGAAGGTCGCCACATGCGCCAGGGTCATGACCGAGAAGGCCAGGGCGTAGCGGCCGAAATCCTCGGCGCTGAGCAGACGCGTATAGACGACGACGGCCAGGAAGCCGACCACGCCCTGAATGATATTGGCGGGCAGATAGCCCAGCACCCCACGCCAGAACATCAGCGCACCGACATCCGGTCGCCGAGCAGGACGGGGATGGTGACGGCGATGATCCAGAGGTCGAGCCAGAAGGACTGGTGCTCGATATAGTCGATGTCCAACTGGACCCGGCGTCGCACCTCGGGCGCGGTATGCATCGGACCACGCGAGCCCTTGATCGCCGCCCAGCCGGTCATGCCGGGCTTGATGCGATGGCGATGGGCGTAGTCGGCGACCAGGCGGGCGGACTCGATCTCGCCGGTCTTCATGCCGATGGCGTGGGGGCGAGGGCCGACCAGCGACATTTCGCCTCGCAGCACGTTCAGCAGCTGCGGCAGTTCATCCAGGCTGGTCGCACGCAGGAAGCGGCCGATGCGGGTGATGCGGTCGTCGTCGGCCGTCACCTGGCGGCTGGCCGTGGCGTCGGCGTCGGCGTGACGCATGGTGCGGAACTTCCACACCACGATCTCTTCCTGATTGAAGCCGTGGCGACGCTGTCTGAACATGGCCGGGCCGGGACTGTCGAGACGCACCAGCAAGGCGATGAGGAGCAACAGGGGCGACAGCAGCGCCAGACCGACAGACGCCAGAACCATGTCCTGAAGGCGTTTGTTGAAGGCGCGCCGTTCAGGATCGACGGGGCCCTCCAGCGGGGCCATCGGAGATTGGGCCAGCTTCTCCAGGGCGGCGTTGCGCTGCTCGGCGGTCTTGGGGTCGACCAACAGGGTCAGGCGAATGGGCAGGGCGTTCAGGCGGGCGGTCAGGTCGCGCACGCGCGCCTCGGCCTTGGGGGCGATCGCCAGGACGATCTGGTCGATATAGGGGGTCAGCCGATGGTTCAGCAGGGCGTCGGCCTCGCCCAGCACGGGAACGCCCTCGACGGCGTCGGGCGAGCGCGCCAGACGATCGTCGAAGACCCCGAGGACGTTGAGATCGCGGCGTTGAAGCGCCTCGCGGATCAGGCGCTCGGCATGACGGGTGGCGCCGACGACGGCGATGTTGGGCGTCAGGGCGCCCTTGCGTCGCCAATCCGCGACCAGCAGGCTCCAGGTCGCGTGCAGGGCCAGCATCAGGCACAGCAGGCCGAGGCTCCAGCGACCATATTCGGCCCAGGGCACCGCTTCGCCATGCAGGACCAGGCCGGTCGCATAGGTCGTCGCGGCGCCGCAGGCGACGACGGCGGCGACCGAGGCCAGATGCGACAAAAGACCGTGGCTCTTGTCGAAGCGGTAGAGGCCGAGAGACCGGAGCAGGCCAAGCACGGCCAGGCCGCCCAGGATCAAAGGCGCCGCGTCCGCCAGTCGGGCCGACATGAGGGCGCCGCCCGTCACGAGGGCCACGCCGAAGCTGGCGGCGGCGACGAGGCCGGCGATGTCCAGTCCGCGGAAATAGAAGACACGAAGCCGCGCGGCGTTGCGCTGACGCGTGTTGAGCCAGACGTCCGGCCGGAAGGGGCCGCGCCGCGCACGGCCGGGAGCGGCGTGCGAATCACGCACGACGGCGGCCGAATCGCGCGTCTGCCGCGTTCTGGCGCTGGGCGCGTCCGCTGCGGGAAGGAGGGTGTCGGCCGGCGGCATGAGACGAACGGTGTGATCCTAGGCGAAGATTAGGGGCTATTTCCTTGCACGGCGGGTGTCTATCCCCCGTTAACGTGATTGATTGCGCTTAGCTTGTTGCGCGCCGTCAAATGACGGGCTATCCACGCCGCCTGCCGGAGACGTGGCCGAGTGGCTGAAGGCAACGGTTTGCTAAATCGTCGTACCCTGTAAGGGGTACCGAGGGTTCGAATCCCTCCGTCTCCGCCAGAAACCCCGCCTTGGGGTTTCAGCCATCCCTTCAAGCAAACCCGGAACATCGAACTTCTTGCGAGGGCCTGGTCAAAGGCTGAGCAGGGTGCGTGACGCTTCGTCTGGCGATGTTAGGGTAGGGCTCCGTCAAAGGAGGTCTGATGCCCCGTCGCGCCCTGCAGATCCTTACTGTCCTTGCTGCCTGCTTCATGGTTTCGGGCTGCTATTCCTGCTCGCTCAATGGGGGATGGGAGGGGCAGATGAATCCATTCTGCGTCGAAGCGGGCTCCCTGGTTGAACCGATCGCTTTGCCGGACAGCATAGGAGGCGCCTCGAGCGACGAGCGCCTGGCC
>JALAGW010000363.1 GCA_022712235.1 Brevundimonas sp.
CACATGGATGTCCGAAAAGCTGACGTCCTCGATGATCCCGCCGGGAATGCCGACCACGCCGCTTGCGAAGGCGCCGCGCGCGCCCGAGACGTTGATGTTGGAGAACCGCACGCGCCGCACACGCGACATCTCGGCCCCCCGCGGCGCCCGATTGCGGGCCGACAGGCGCACGAAGATCGGGTGATTGACCGGGTTCCTCAGGATGATGTCCGAGAAGGTCACGTCCTCCAGCACCCCGCCGTCGATGGCCCCCATCTGCAGCCCGCGCGTATTCTCGCAGATGCAGTCCGACACCAGGATGTTGCGGAAACCCGCCGCCGAGTCGGTGCCCAGCTTGATCCGGCCCAGCACCCCGACATTATCGACCGACATATAGGGCGAGGGCTGATAGGTGCCGTCCACCACCGTCCCCAGCAGATAGCCGCTGGTCTTGCAGCCGATGACGCTGACGTCCTCGCACATGCGGAACTCTTGCAGCGCCATGCTGCTCTTCAGCACGATGGCGTCGTCCTTGGGCGCGTTGACCAGGCAGTTGGTCACCTTCACGTCGCGGCAGGCGTCGATGTCGATGCCGTCGCGATCGGTGTCCACCGTCAGACCGTCGATCCGCACATTGGTCGAACCCAGGACATAGCAGGCGAAATGCCCCCCCTGCAGGATGGTGAAGTCGCGCAGCAGAACGTTGCGGCATCCCGTCAGGCCGATGGCCTTGTTGCCGCGTCCCTCATAGGCCATCTCCCGCGGGATGGCGCGGCGCGCCTCGTCGGCGGTCATTCCCTGCTCGGCCGGCGATTTCCAGCCCGCTATGCCGTGCCAGCGCGGCGCGGGACCTTCGCGATCCAGACCCAGGCCGTGGATCAGGCCCTTGCCGATGATGGCCACGTCGTTGACGCCGTCGCCGTAGATCAGGCTGTTGTGGAAGTGGCTGACGCCATAGTCCTGAAGCTGCTCGTCAAAGACGTTCTCGGGCAGGTCGTATTGGCCCGCGTGCTTGCGCGGGTCCGCCGCCTCGATCACCGAACCGTTCATCAGCACCAGGGTGATGAAGCTGCGCAGCCGGATCGAGAAGCACAGATAATGCCCCGGCGGCACAACCACCGTGCCGCCCCCCTTGGCCGCAGCGGCCTCGATGGCCTTGTTGAAGGCGTCGGAATCGATGGCGATCCCGTCTCCGACCGCGCCGTAATCTCGGACATTGTAGAAACCGCTCAGGGAACCGGACGCCCGCACGATGGTCGGGCTCATCGCCATGGCGGCGCCCAGCCCCAAGGTCACGAAACGGCGGCTGAACTCCGCCTTCTCGCCTGTTGCGCCATCCGCCATGCGTCTCACCCCATTCTTGTCGCTGGGGGCATGTTGTATGATGTATTATCTTGAATCAAGCCTGCGCAGGCCGGACGCCCTGCGACATGAGGTCAGTCGAGGGGGTGGGCCAGCACCTCGCGCGTGATCTCGTTGATCGACTTGACCCCCGTCAGGGCCATGGCCACGCGCATCTCGGCCTCGATCATCTTCAGCAGGCGCGCCACGCCCGCCTCGCCTCCCGACGCCAGGGCATAGATATAGGCGCGGCCCAGCAGGACCCCCCTGGCGCCCAGGGCCAGCATCCGCACCACGTCCAGGCCCGTCCGCACGCCGCCGTCGACCAGCACGGTCAGGTCGTCGCCGACGGCGTCGGCGATGGCCGGCAGGGCGCGGGCGCTCGAAACAGCCCCGTCCAACTGCCGCCCGCCGTGATTGGACACCACCAGACCCGTGGCGCCGAAGCGCAGGGCGTCGCGCGCATCCTCGGGATCAAGAATCCCCTTGATGATGATGTCGCCCTTCCAGACGTCGCGGATCCACTCCAGATCCGACCAGCTGATCGACGGATCGAAGTTCTGGCCCAGCCAGCCGATGTAGTCGGCCAGCCCCGTCGCCTTGCCGCGATAGGCCGAGATATTGCCCAGGTCGTGCGGATGACCGCGCAAGCCCACATCCACCGCCCATTGCGGCTTGAACGCCGCCTGGACCATGCGCCGCGCCCCCGACCAGGGGCCGCTCATGCCCGAATGGGGATCGCGATAGCGCGAGCCCGGCACCGGCATGTCCACGGTGAAGACCAGCCTGGTCACGCCCAGGGCCATGGCCCGCTCCAGAGCGTCGCGCATGAAGGCGCGGTCCTTCAGCACATAGAGCTGAAACCAGATGGGTCGCCCGCCGCCGTCCACGACCTCCTGCTTCGCGCTGACGCGGACGGTGGTCAGGCTGTAGGGAATGTTGGCGGCAGGGGGCGCGCGCGCCACCTGCACCTCGCCGCGCCGCGCCGACATGCCGCCCAGACCGATCGGCGCCAGGGCCACGGGCATGGCCGTCTTCTCGCCGAACAGTTCAGTCTCGAGGTTCAGGCTCGACACGTCGCGCAACACCCGCTGACGCAGGGCGATGCCCGCCAGGTCGGCCACATTGTCCCGCAGCGTCTTCTCGGCGAAGGCCCCGCCGTCGATATAGTCGAACAGGAAGCGCGGCAGGCGGCGCCGGGCGGCTTCACGGAAGTCAGTGGTCGAGGCGATGATCATTGGTCGTCTTTCAACTGTCGATCCGCGCCAAGTTTCAGCGTCAGGTCGGCGTAGGCGGGCATGTCGGACAGGATGTGGCGAGTCAGCCGCTCATAGTACTGGACGAAGGCGGCCACCTCGGCGTCGGTCATCACGCGGGCGCCCTCGGGCGCCGTCGCGCGCAGGGCCTGTTCCTGTTGCCTCCGCCAGCCTTCGACCACTTCAAAGCCCGGCGCGGCCAGCAACACCAGCCGGTCGATCCGGCTGAACAGGTTCGCATAGGGACCAGCCAGCATTGCATTCACATGCCGTCGCCAGACCCCCTCGGCATCATGCTCGGCCTCGAGCGCGTTGATCGGCTCGGCCAGGGCCGTCTCGTCCTGCGGTCGTGCGCCGACGCACCAGCCCTCGAAGACCAGAACATCCAGCGGACCATCGTGCCTCGGCCATTCCGTCTCGGGCGCCGGATCGTCCGTGGCCTTGTCGAAACGCGGCAGGGTCACGCCCCGCCCGGCCTTCACGGCCTCCAGAATCGCCAGCCCGCGCGCCAGGTCATGGGTTCCCGGCACGCCCCGCACCGCGAACAGCGGGTGGACGTCCCGCGCCAGCACCGCACGCTGCTCATGCGTCAGGTAGAGATCGTCCAGCGACAGGACAGCCGTCCTGATCCCGCGCCCATTCAGGCGCTGCGCCAGACCTGAAGAAAGCGTGGATTTCCCAGACCCCTGCGCTCCGCAGAGACCAAGCACAAAGGGCTCGTCGCCGCGCCAGCCGTCCAGCGCCCCCTCGACGGCTTCAAGCGACCCGGTCAAGCAGGGGCTCTCCGTCGAAGAAGCGATCCAGATTGTCGGCCACCCGCATGCCCATGGCCGTACGCGTCTCCAGCGTCGCACTGCCCAGATGCGGCAGCAGCACCGCGTTCGGCGCCGCCAGCAGGGCCGGATTGATCGCCGGCTCACCCTGATAGACGTCCAGCCCCGCCCCGCCGATGACGCCGTCGTTCAGGGCCTGGGCCAGATCCTCCTCGTTCACCACCGATCCCCGCGCTGTATTGATCAGGATGGCGCCCGGCTTCATCCGCTTCAGCAATTCAGCGTTGATCATGTGATGAGTCTGAGGCCCGCCCGGCGTGTGCAGCGACAGGACGTCGGCGACCTCGGCCAGCCCCTCCAGGGTGTCGAAATAGACAGCCCCGTCCTCGTCTTCGGCGCGACGACGGCTGTGATAGGCGATGCTCATGCCCAGCAAGGCCTTCGCCCGCTCGGCGGTCGCTCGCGCGATCCGGCCATAGCCGACCAGCCCCAGGGTCTTGCCCGCCAGCGACTGGCCCAGCAGATGGGTCGGGCGCCAGCCGCGCCATTCGCCGGCCCGCAGTTCGCGCTCGCCTTCGCCCGCGCGACGCGCGGCCATCAGCATGAGCAGAAACGCCAGCTCCGCCGTCGCATCGGTCAGGACGTCGGGCGTATTCGTCACGACCAGACCCGCCGCCCGCGCCGCGTCCAGATCAATATGCTCGTAACCCGCGCCATAGTTGGCGACGATCCGCACCCGCGCGCCAGGCGCGGACAGCACGTCGGCCGGGACCTTGTCCGACACCGTGGGGCACAGGGCGTCGTATTCCGTCATGGCCGCACGCAGCTGATCCAGTGTCATCGGCGTGTCCGTCTCGTTCAGCGTCACGTCATACCGGGCCGAAAGCCGCGTCTCGACCGCCTGCGGCCAGCGTCGGCTGATGAGAATTTTCGGCTTCATTTCCCGCCTCAGATCAGGCCGCGCCGGGCCAGGTTACGCATCAGGTCGGCGGCCCCGAAGGTCCAGGGCTCGCACTGGTCGGTCGGCCGCACCCGATTCACCAGCGCCCCCAACCGGTCGCAGGCGATGCGCACCACGTCGTCGGTCGCATGGGTGAAGCCCTTGCCCGCTTCGTAGCGATCCTCGACCGGCGCGAACAGGGTGCCGAGGAACAGCACCAGGCCGTCAGGATAGCGATGGTGCGCGTTGATCGCCTGGGCCGCCAGATCCGCCGGGTCGCGGCTGATCTGATCCATGGCCGAGCGACCCGCCATGACGAAGCCGTCCGCCCCTGTCACGGTCAGCGAAATCTCCAGCCCACGCACCGCGTCCAGATCAAACCCGCCGTCGAACAGCCGCACGAACGGGCCGACAGCAGCGGCGGCGTTGTTGTCCTTGGCCTTGCCGAGCAGCAGGGCCGAGCGCCCCTCGACGTCGCGCAGATTGACGTCATTGCCCAGGGCCGCCCCGACGATCTCGCCGCGCGAGGAGACGACCAGCACCACCTCCGGCTCGGGATTGTTCCAGGTAGAGGACGGATGGACGCCGATGTCCGCACCCGCGCCGACGCTCGACAGGGGCTGGCCCTTGGTGAAGATCTCGGCGTCGGGACCGCTGCCGACCGCCAGATACTGGCTCCAGGCGCCCGCCGCGATCAGGGTCTGCTTCAGCGCCGTCGCTTCCGGCGAACCGGGCTTCAGACGACGCAGGTCGTCGCCGACCAGATCACGAATATGGTCGCGGATACCCGCCGCCGCCGTCAGGTCGCCGCGCGCCCGCTCCTCGATCACCCGCTCCAGCATGGAGGTGACGAAGGTCACGCCCGCCGCCTTCACCGCCTGAAGGTCGATGGGCGACAGCAACCAGGGCCGCGTCGGATCGCGCGTCTCGGGATCGGTGTTGGCCAGGATGTCCGCCAGAGCGCCCGCATCCTCGCCCACCGCCCCCGTCAGGGCAGCCGCCGGATCAGCGGTCTCGCACAGGTCGCGAGCGGTGGGAAAGGCGCGCGACACATCCGTCAGGCTCTGGCCGTCCACGCGCACCACCACCGGCCCCTGGAC
>JALAGW010000364.1 GCA_022712235.1 Brevundimonas sp.
CTCCGCGCCAGTCGCTGAGACCAGCGCCGCGCGGCGCGTCGGGGGCGGACGGCGGCGGCGGCGGCGGCGGAGGAGGAGGCGGCGTGGTCGCGCAGCTCGCGAGCAGGGCCGTCGCCAGCAGGCTCGGAACCAGGACGCGAAGCCCCCTCGCCTTGGATCGCGAAATACCGGCCGACGAGCGTGACATGGGCTCTCCCTCACACAGGGTCGAAAAAGCCCCTCGCCCCTAGGAAGCCCTACCGGCGCGCCGCGTCAACCCCGGCGGGCGGCGACAAGGTTCGCCCGACCGCGTCATGCGGCGTCCGCGCCGGCGTCCCCGCACGCGTCTGGGGCCTCGACATCCGGCGTCAGCGCCCGGACAGAGCCTGGGCCAGGGCCGGGATCTGCAGGGGCTTGGTCAGGTATTCGAGGAAGCCCGCCTCGCGTCCGCGCCGTATGTCGGCGAAGGCGGCGCTGGCCGACAGGGCCAGAACGGGAAGGCCGCGCGTCAGCGGGTCTTCGGCCAGCCGCGCCTTGACCTCGAACCCGTCCATGCCCGGCAGGTTGATGTCCAGGATGACGACGTCGGGCCGCAGGTCGCGGGCCAGGGCCAGACCCTCCAGCCCCGTTTCGGCGACATGCAGCCGCATCCCGCCCAGGGCGGTGATCACATGGCGCATCAGGGCGATGTTGGACGGATTGTCCTCGACATAGAGCAGGGTGGCGTCGGGCAGGGTCATCGTCGGCGCGAACGAAGCCGTCACCGTCCGTGGCGCCTCGGTCGCGGCCGGCAGGCGGATGGTGAAGACCGCCCCTTCGCCCTCTCGGCTATCGCCGCCCAGCTGCCCGCCCATGGCCTCGATCAGACGCCGCGCCTCGGCCAGGCCCAGGCCCGCGCCCGGCACCTCCGAGGCTTCGCGCCCCAGACGATTGAAGGGTTGGAACAGGCCGTCCATGCGCGCGGCGGGCAGGCCCGGCCCGGTGTCATGCACGCTGAGGCTGACCCCGTCGGCCGACTGACGCGCCTCGATCAGCACCGCGCCGCCGGGACGGTTATATTTGACCGCATTGGCGATCAGGGCGGTCAACACCTGACGCAGGCGCTCGCGGTCGGCCAGGGCGGCCAGCCCGGCGACGGGCGGCGGCTCGCGCAGTTCGATTCCCGCCGCCTCGGCCATGGGATGCAGGGCCTCGCAGACCTGTCGCGCCACCAGCAGGGGATCGACGCGCTCTACATTCAAGGCCAGACGCCCGCCCTCGATATCGGCCAGGTTCAGCACCTCGTCGACCAGGGTCAGCAGCCGGGCGCCGGCGGCGCGAATCTGCTCCAGGGCCAGATGCTGGCGATGGGTCAGAGGCTCCTGCGCCTCGTTCATCCGCATCAGGTCGGCAAAGCCGATGACGGCGTTCAGCGGGGTGCGCAGTTCGTGGCTCATGCTGGCCAGGAACTCGGTCTTGGCCCGGTGCGCCGCCTCGACCTGGGCGGCCTGGCCCTCGGCAGCGGCCAGGGCGGTCTGAAGCTCACGCGCGCGCTGCTCGGTCCGCGCCTCCAGGGTGGCGTTCAGCCGCCGCAAGGTCGCCGCCTCGCGCCGGGCCCTGATCGCGAGCCTTATCCCCGCCCAGCAGCCGGACAAGGCCAGAGCGACCACCACCAGAACGAGTTCCATCGCACGTCCTCCCGATAGATCGAGAGTGACGCTTATAGATTGCGGTTATGTAAATATGCGCGCTAAAGTTGCGCGCCGACGATCAGCCCTCGTCGGCGGCGGGCTCGACCTTGCGACGCGGCGCGCGACGCTTGGGCGCCGGAGCCTCGTCCGCGACCTCGGCCTCATCCGAAGCCGCAGGACGCGTCAGGAAGCCGGGCAGGCCCATGCCGTCGCTGACGTCGCCGTCGGCGGGCGCTTCCGCCGGGGCGCGTTCGGCGCGCGAACGGCGCGGGGCGCGGGCCGGACGGGCCTCGACCTCTGCGGCGACAGGTGCGGGCTCTGCAGCGGCAGTTTCAGGGGCGGCGTCGGGGGCGTATTCCGCCTCGGCCAGGGCGCGGGCCTCATCCTCGGGCGTGGCCTCGCCGGCCTCGAAGCGACGGTTGCGTTCCTCGCGGCGGCGCTCCCAGCGCTCGCGGCGGGTTTCGCGACGGCCGCCTTCGCGGTCGCCCTCCGCGCGGGGTTCGCGGTCATTGTCACGCGGCTCGCGCGGTTCACGATCCCGGTCGCGGTTGTTGTCGCGATCCCGATTGTAGGCGCGGTCACGGTCGCGGTTGGCGTCGCGTTCGGCGCGCTCGGCCTGACGACGGGCCTCGTCCTCGGCCTTCTGTTGTTCGGCGGCTGCGGCGGCGATGATGGCGGCGGCCTGGGCGCCCGACTCGTCTTCGAAGTCGATATCAAAGCCCTGACCGGCCAGTTCGCGCTGGGCGATCTCGCTCACCGGGCGCTGCGGCTGCAGGGCGCGCAGAACACGGAAATAGTGTTCGGCGTGCTGGGTGTAGTTCTCGGCCAGCACCCGGTCGCCGGCGGCCGAGGCGTCGCGCGCCAGCTGCATGTAGCGCTCATAGACGGTCTGGGCGTTGCCGCGGACCTTGATGTTCTCGGGGCCCTGCGAATCCCACGACCGGTTCGGGTTGGTGGCGTTGGCGTTGTTGCCGCCGCCGCCGGGCTTCCGGTTGCGTCCGCGCTGACGCTTCATGCCCTTGAAATCTCTCATCGGAGCTTACCGTGCTGGTGCGGGCCGCCGTCGTTCAAGGACGGGCAGGACCCAGTTCGTCGTTCCGTTCGGTCGGGGCCAATCCCCGTATCGATGTGCTCGGAAAACCGTTCGCCGCCCTGTGGTCCGCCGAACCGACCGGCCCGACCGTCACTGGCCCAGACGCGCTTGAGCGAGCAAACCTGCCCGAAAAGGATGCGTTTGAGTGGGAGACAAGAAAGGACTTAGCGCGCGACGAAGCGGTTTCCAAGGCTTTTGTTGCGCGACCTTTTGCGACCCGGATCAGGCCTCGGGGATCGGATCGACGCGCGGATCGGGGCCGTTGGTGACGACGCGGTCGCGCTCGCCCAGGTCCTTGACCACCTTGACCCCGGTGAAGCCCGCCGCCTCGAACAGGGCCTTGACCGCCTCGCCCTGATCCCAGCCGATCTCGACCGCGAAGACGCCTTCGGGCCGCAGGATGCGCGCGATCTCGGGGGCCAGATCACGATAGGGCTGCAGACCGTCCGGGCCGCCGTCCAGCGCCAGATGCGGATCATGCTCACGCACTTCCGGGTCCAGACCGGCGATGTCGGCGGTCGGGATATAGGGCGGGTTGGACACCACCAGGTCGAAGCTGTCGTCGGCGAAGCCCGTCGCCCACTCCGTGCGGATGAAGGTGCAACGGTCGTTCAGATCCAGGTTGGCGGCGTTCTCGCGCGCCACGGCGAGGGCCTCGGTCGAGATGTCCGTGCCGACGCCGCGCGCGCCGGGGCGCTCCATCAGGGTCGCCAGCAGGATGGCGCCCGAGCCGGTGCCCAGATCGATGAAGTCGAAGGCGCGGTGCGGTGCATAGGCGCGGACAATGACGTCAAGCAGGGTCTCGGTGTCGGGGCGCGGGCTGAGCACGTCGGGGGTGACGTTCAGCATGATCTTCCAGAAGCCCTTCTTGCCCAGGATGCGCGACACCGGCTCGCGCTTCAGGCGACGCGCGACCATGACCTCCAGGGCGGCGAACTTGTCCGCCTCGATGACGCGGTAGGGGTCGGTCAGGATGTCGACGCGGCCGGCGCCGGTCGCGGCCTCCAGCAGCAGGCGGGCGTCGATCGACGGGCTGTCGATGCCGGCGGCTTTGAACTGGGCTTGCGCGCCCTTCCAGGCGGAGAGCAAGGTCGGGGCGGCGGGGGCGTTTTCGGACATGATCGCTGATTGGCCCCTGCTGCGGGCGATTTCAAGACGGAACGCAGCGGGAGCTTGGCCGTTGAGGGACGAATGGGGATGCAGAACCTTCTGAAACGCGCGCCGCGGCGGCGCGGCGGCGGCGGCGCGATCTGGCGCTATCTGGGCGCGGCGGCGGGCGGGCTGGCGGCAGGCGCCACGGCGGCGCATCTGCTCTATACGCAAGGCCACAAATACGGGGTCGAGCTGAGGCCCAAACGCCCCGAGCCCCTGCCCCCGCACGATCCCACGCCCGAGGGTTATGACGCCGAGGAGCCCGGTCGCGGGCGGCTGGCGCAGCATCCGACCCGCATTCCGCGCAAGGGCTGGACCGACATCGCCTGGCGAACCGGCATGGGCTATTTCGGCGACCGGGTCGGCTTCGTCGCCGGGGGCGTGACCTTCTTCATGCTGCTGGCCCTGTTCCCGACGCTCGGCGCCTTCGTCACCATCTATGGCCTGTTCGCCGATCCGGCCGACGCCTGGAACCAGCTCAGCTTCCTCTATGAGGTGCTGCCGTCGAACGTGGCCCAGTTCCTGGGCGCCGAGATGACCCGGCTGGCGGGCGGCTCGACCGGGCAGTTGACCTTCACCCTGGTCTGGACCCTGGCCCTGTCGCTGATGGCGGCCAACGGCGGGGTGAAGACCCTCTTCTATGGGCTGAACCTCGCCTATCACGAGGTCGAGCGACGCAATATCCTGACCTACAACCTGCTGTGCATGGGGGTCACGGTCTCGGGTCTGCTAGCGGTGCTGCTCAGCTCGGCCCTGGTGGTCGGCGTGCCCGTGGTCCTGTCGGTCTTCGGGCTGGAGGAGGAGTGGGCCCATCTGGCGCCGCTGCGCTGGCCGCTTCTCTATTTCGGCTATGTCGCGGCCCTGGCCCTGATCTATCGTATCGGGCCGTGCCGGGCGCGGGCGCGCTGGCGCTGGCTGACGCCGGGCGCCCTGTTCGCGGCGGCGCTGAGCCTGCTGGTGTCCTTCCTGTTCAGCTGGTTCCTGACCACCTTCGTCCGCACCGATTCCTACGGTCCCCTGGCCGCGGCCATGGGCTTCCTGCTGTGGACCTGGTTCTCGGTGCAGGTGATCCTGATGGGCGCCCGGCTGAACGCCGAGATCGAGCATCAGACGGCGCTGGACACCACCACCGGCGCCCCCCTGCCCCTCGGCGAGCGCGGCGCGGTCATGGCGGATTCCGTAGGCCCGCGCCGGGGCAATCCGGCGGCCCTGGCCTTTACGCTGAAATACGCCGAAGCCCTGGGGGACCGGGTGCTGAAGCGGCGGTCGAGGCAAAGATAAAATACCTGATCGCACGATTTATATCACCGCTACGTGATCATATACTCGGCAACATGAAAGCAAACATCTACGCCCTTATCGGACCCGCTGATGCTGGGAAGTCTACGACCGTTGCCTATCTGACCGGCCGGACGGGGGGGCGCCCAGCCTCAAGAAGCGTTCTTCAAAACGGCGGCGGCTATCTCAGTGTCTGGTCGAAGACGATGGCTTGGCAGGAGGATGACAAGTCCCCCGCTGAAGCCATTGATGAAATCAAAAAATTCGTCGCGCGCTCAGCGGCCCGTAAGCCAAATATTTCTATCGGCACCATTAACGCGCTGATGACGTTACGTTTCGACGCGTTTCGAAATCCCGGAATACCTAACTCGACTCTCCAGCCCCCAGCCGAAGAATACCTATCCGCATTTGTGAACGAAGGATGGGAAATTTCTTCAATCGTCCTTTTTTGCGATGAAAAAGACGAACGAAGACATCACCTTGAACGCTTTGGTGCGCCGACGCTTTACTATCCCAATGCCACCTCCCGCTCTTACGAATCCATGGCAGGAGGCGTTAGGCGACACTTTAATTGGGCTTAGCCGAACTCGGCTTCCAGATCGGCCAGGCGCGCGGCCTGATCCTCGGCGATCAGGGCGTTCAGCAGGGGGTCGACGTCGCCTTCCATGATCTGCGGCAGGCTGTGCAGGGTCAGGTTGATGCGGTGATCGCTGACGCGGCCTTGCGGATAGTTGTAGGTGCGGATGCGCTCCGAACGGTCGCCCGAGCCGACCTGCGACTTGCGCGCGTCGGAACGGGCCGCGTCCTTCATCTGGCGCTGCATGTCGTAAAGGCGCACGCGCAGATTCTTCATCGCCTTGTCGCGATTGACGTGCTGCGACTTCTCCGACGAGGTGACGACGATCCCGGTCGGGAAGTGGGTGATGCGCACCGCCGAGTCGGTCTTGTGTACGTGCTGGCCGCCCGAGCCCGAGGCGCGGAAGGTGTCGATGCGGATGTCCTTGTCGTGGATCTCGATCTCCACGTCCTCGACCTCGGGCAGGACCGCGACGGTGGCGGCCGAGGTGTGGATA